>CAZFGQ010000094.1:0-9736 GCA_964518675.1 uncultured Spirochaetota bacterium | reverse complement strand
GTTTGATTTATTTCTATTGGTTGTCCTTCCAGCATATTATGGGCATTGTCTTTCACATACTGTTTGTATTTTCTTATCATAAAGTTTATGATATTGGCATAAAATCTTACATCCTCTACTTTACTTTCTATATAACTACTGTAATTTGAAGGTGCTGGCTCTTTTTGAATCAAATTCTTAGTAATATCCTCAGAGGAAAAAACCAGTTCTAACTCAGGTAGACTGTCACTTAATTCAACAAGTGTTTCATTTGATGGTTCAGGATTACTCTCACCATCACCGGAACCCCTATCATTATATGTACATGAAAATAAACCCACAATTACAAACATTATAAATATGATTCTTAAAATAATTCTCATATTTCACCCCTCCATTTATTAGATTCCTCTAAACTATTTATTCAGCATCATAATTTTTTCTTACGATCTTATCTGCGCTACATAAATTTTATCTCTAGTAAAAGTCTATTTGATGGTTTTTAATGATTTCAATAGGCAAAATTTCTTATTTTTATAGGAGAAATTCCCAACAAAATTAATAGGAGGGGAATCCATTCTTGAGGTTTACAATTAAAATAACAAGTTTTTAACCTATTGCTTTGGCTTTATAAATCTACAATACCAATCTTAATTGCATATTTTACCATATCAACTACATTTTTTAAATCCAGCTTTTTCATTATATTATACTTATGATTCTGCACAGTTTTGGGACTTATATAGAGAATATCTGCTATCTCCTTGGTATTTTTCCCTTCTGCGATAAGTCTGAGTACTTCCTGTTCTCTTCTACTAAGGATATATTCCTGCTCAATTGTTGTTACTCTTCCATTTCTCAAATTTTTTAAAAATCTTGTAATTACTTTTTTCGATAACCTATCGTCGATGTAGTATCCTCCCTTCATAACTTCTTCACAACATTCCTTAAAACCATTTATTCCTGAAGTGGTAAGTAAATATCCAGAAATACCTGAAATAAAAGCATTTATTACAACTTGAATATCACTGGAGGCACCAATACATATTATTTTTAGACGAGTTAAAGTTTCTTTTAATTTTACTATTAATTCTAGAATATCTGGATGGTTTGATGTCAAATCAATTAACAACAAATCCGGTTTATTTATTTTAAGGCACTCTATTATGTCATCAGAAAATTTTGCCACACCTACTATCGAATAATTAGTATTTTCACGTATTATTTTCGATATTCCCTCTCTTAATAACAAATTGTTAGTTAAAATAAATATTCGAATATGATCACTACCAGACATAATCAATCATGTTCCAAACATTATTGATATTAGATAGCAATTATTTATATTATAATTAATATAATTATAAATGTTAAGACAAATATTATTTATATAAATTTGTTTCCCAAAATGTATTCAAGCGAAATTTTGAAATAATAACAATTATGTCTTATATTTATGAAAGACAGAATTATTGTTATTATTTATCAATTTTCCTTTTAAAAAAGTATTATTAATTAGAGAAGTATCTCATTACTTGCAAATAATTACAGACCTTATAATTTTAATTATATCTTACTCGAATACTTTTTTCTCTCTAAAAGGATTAAGAGATTGACCGCTAAAGTTCTCATTGTGGATGATGAATACTCAATCAGAAAATTGATGAAAACAGTCCTTGAAGACGAAGGTTACAATGTACTGCTTGCCGAAAATGGACAGCAGGCAATTGAAACTGTAAAGAAAACACCTCCCGACGTAATCCTGCTCGATCTTCTCATGCCAGGAATGGATGGATTGGAAGTTCTGAAGATTCTCAAAGAGGATGACGGATATACACATATTCCAATAATAGTTGTCACAGCTCTCAGGGGGCTTGAACAAATGGTCAACGCATTTGAACTGGGAGCCGATGACTTTCTCAATAAGCCTGTAAATATTATCGAGTTAAAAACGAGGGTCAAAGCCCATTTAAAAGTAAAAGCATACCACGATCATCTTCTGGAAGACCAGGAAAAGCTTGAGCAGGAAGTTCAGAAAAGGACAGAACAACTTAGAGAAGCCACAAAGAGAATAAAAGAAGCTTCCATTGAAACAATTTACAGACTCTCAAGAGCCGCTGAGTACAAAGATGAGGAAACCGGTTCGCATATAATGAGGATTAACAGATACTCAGTTGCAATTGCTGATGAGCTGGGATTGGATAAAGAGTTTAAAGAAAGACTCTTCTACGCAACGCCGATGCATGATGTGGGCAAAATTGGTGTCCCCGACGCAATTCTTCTCAAACCCACAGAACTCTCCCCTGAAGAGTTCGAGATTATGAAGCAACACACAATCATAGGTAAGAAAATACTGGAAGGATCAGAATACCAGGTGATCAAGGATGCAGAAACCGTTGCACTTACACATCATGAAAGATGGGATGGAAACGGGTATCCGTTAGGATTGAAAAAGTATGACATACCCCTCATGAGCAGGATTATGACGGTTGCCGATGTATTCGATGCACTTGTAAGTAAAAGGCCATACAAGGTACCAATACCCATAGACGAGGCAATAAAGACAATTAAAATGGGAAAAGGAACTCAGTTTGATCCTGAGATTGTCGATGCATTTATGAAAGCCAAAGACATAATCATAGAAATTAAAAATAAATACAAGTAGAGTTTGTTTTCTAAAGCACGCATAGGGTTTCCGAATAATAAAAGCTACCAATAAATACATCTCATAAGGAGAAAAGATGAGGGTCAGTATCCTGGGAGCAGGTCCTGCGGGAAGCACAGCAGCCTACTATCTTGCAAAAAATGGCATCGAGGTTGAACTGATAGATAGGGTAGAGTTCCCGAGAGAGAAGCCATGTGCCGGGGGTCTATTCAATCCTTTATTGTACTACGATGAGTTTCCGCATGTGAAAGAGGCCGAAGGGGTTTACATTTATAAAGTACGATTTTACTGCGGTAAATACGAAGCTGAGCATCAATCAGAAAAACCACTTCTCAAAATGGTTTTAAGACGGGATTTTGATTATTACCTACTGAAGCTTGCCACAGAATCCGGCGCGAAATTCCACATCAATAAAGTGCCGGAAGGAAGCGTTGTGATCGATGCAACTGGTGTCAAAACACCCTCTCATTACAACAGAGCCGGTATATGCATGGTTTACGATTTTCCCGTGGATAGTGATATAGACACTGTTCATATTCACTATGGCTGGGAGGGAATCACAGGTTACGCATGGCTTTATCCCAAGAAAGGTTTTGCAAACATCGGAATCGGCGCATATCTTCCATGCAGGAATATCAAAAAATACTACACGAGCTATGTGAAGTTTCTGACCAGCAGAGGAATAGTTAACATTAAACACATAAAATACAGGGCCAAACTGATCCCATTTTCTCCGGCAAAGATAATCTACGATAATAAACTCGTAAAAATTGGGGACGCAGCAGGTTTTGTGAATAGTTCAACAGGCGAGGGAATTTACTTTGCAATGCTTTCAGGGAAAATATGTGCTGAGGCTATAATAAAAAACAGAGGATTCGATTGGTACCTTAAAAGATGCAGAGAGCAGTTTGGTGAATATCTCAAGAGGATCAGGTTCGGCAGGGCGCCGGCCCTCTTAAACAGGGTGCTCGAAAAAGCGGTAAAAATAGCATCCAGAGATACAGAGTTTTGTAAAACACTTGCAGATAATTTTTTCAGGCTGGACAACAGACCAGTTACCATCCAATTTTTAAAAAATCTATGGAGGTAAAACCACCCGGTATTTTTATCCCCAATTTGCATTGAATTTCGATAAAGCAAAATGAAGCAAGTCCCATCTAGTAAATGAAATCAATAAATCTCTCAATTCTTTTCACCTTGAATGAAATGGGGGAAGCACTGAAAACCTCGCTTAAAAACTAAACATCCTCCATAATAAAAAACTCTTTAAGCCTGGAGATACTTTGATTTTATGAAAAGTATAATTGGAATACACAGCAACAGCACTGCCGAATCCAGTCCTATAAGCCATATACTTCCGAGGTTCTTTATTATAAACGAAGCCCATAGTCCACCAAGGGCTGCTCCAAGAGACCAGGTCAGATGGAAGATACTCTGATATGTTGTTCTCATGTCGGGATGTGAAAGGCTATCGGTAAAGTTCACCATCCCACAATACTGCATCGAATAAGCCACTCCATGTAGTAGCTGAACGGGGAAAAATAGCCAGTTCTTACCATGGAGGGCGATAAGAATAAATATCAACAATTTAACAGATTCAATCACGCTACCAGAAATTATCATCTTCTTGGAACCAAGCTTTTTCAGGATTCTCTCACTGGAATACATGATGGGGAGCTCCGGCACGGCAGATAATCCAAAAGAGGCCCCTATGATGAAGTAGTTAACACCAATATCATCCATAAAATAACCGGTAAAGTTAAAGGCACTTGTAAGTGCAAGGGAATTAAAAAAAATAAAGAGCATGAAAGTCCTGAATGTTTTATCCCCTCTGAGATGCTCCCAGGGAATTTGCTTCTTTTCTATTGTGGCTTCTGCTCCCCCGAGAGCCAGTAATCCAAGAACAAGAAATAATCCTCCAAACAACAAAAATGAGATAAAAAGCATCTGTGCTCTATAGAGAACATAGCCCGTAATTACCGTAGATACTATCCACCCTATCGACCCGAAGACCCTTATTCTTCCGTATAAAAGTGCCTCTCCATACTCCCTGTGCAGCACTATCAGGGTTTCTGAGTCGATAATGGGCATGAGGGGCCGCATAAAAAGCCCAATGAGAATAACTCCTCCAAGTACAAATAGAAAACGCATTTCAAGACTGAGATAATTCATCCTGCTAATACCCGGTAAAGCGGTGAGAAAACCTCCAACCGCAACAGGAAACGAAAAAAGACCAAGTATTTTCGACCTCATGTTAAACCTGTCCGATAAAACACCGCTTATCGGTGTGGCAAGAATACCAAGCGAGGAATAAAGAAATATCAAAGCCCCAATAAGATAATCAGCAACCTCACCGTTACCTTTTACCAGGATGTGCTTGTAATAAACTGTCATAAATGGTACACCGGCCCCGAAAGCCGCAAAAAAAGTAAATTGAAATACCTTTGGCCTTTTTGTTGTTCTGGGCATTTTCCCTTATTATTTCATCAATTATCTTTTCTCTGATGTTAAAATAGAATACAGGAATATTTAATCTATCTTTCGGAGAATATGCAAATAAAAAAATCCCGATTAAAATAAAGATTTAAATTTCGGCAAAAACAGTACAAAAAATATGTTGAGAAAAATGTCTCTTGAAAAGATAATTACAAAAAATATATTTAATGACTCCATTCAATCTATTCTCTATTTTTTAAAATGTCAGGCAATTCCCTTGTGCCATTTATAGGGCAACCTCAAAGGGATAATCTTGTAAGAGGTATCCTGGGGGGAATCCCATGTCAAAAAGGATGATACTTTCGGCGGGTTTTATAATAGTCAGGAAAAATGAGAATACAGGAAATAAATCCACGGAAAGCACAGGTAAATCCGTTCTTGATAAATGGTTATTTCTCATTCTGAGGGCATACAAAAACTGGGACTTTCCAAAGGGCATTGTCGAGGAAGGGGAGGATCCATTCGAGGCGGCCATTCGGGAGGTAAATGAAGAAACAGGCATTAAAAATCTAAGATTCATTTCAGGGAAGGAGTATGTCGAGACAGAACCCTATTCAGGTGGCAAAAAAATAGCAAGATACTATCTGGCAGAAACCGATGAAAAGGAGGTTCACTTCTCGATCAATCCCGAAATAGGAATGCCAGAACATCACGAATACAGATGGGTTAACTTTAGCTCTCTCAAAAAACTTCTTCCCCCAAGGCTTCAAAAAGTTGCTGACTGGGCAAAAGAAAAGCTGGAAAATTTATCCGGTAAACTATTCTAACTTTAATAAGGATAAGAAATTGAAAGACCTGCTTATCAGAAATGCAGTGATTCCAGCCCGGGACATAGAAAAAAAATACGATATTTTTATCCACGATGGAAAGATCACAAAAATCATTCAATCGGATTCTGCTGAGAGTACCGAATTAACATTGAAAAACAATACATCTGGCGATAAAGATAGTAAAACCAAAGCCAATATCCAGGTTCTGGATGCCCGCGGCAGAATGATCGTTCCAGGTTACATTGACCTTCACATCCAGGGAGCCGGTGGATTTGATGTGCTTGATGGCAGTGAAAAAGCATTCTATGAAATTTCAAAAACATGTGCAAAATATGGGGTAACGGGATTTCTCGCAACAACTGTATACAGGGTTTCCGGTAATAACAAACACCTTGAAATAACCTCAGACCTTCGAGGGCATAAGCTTCCCGGAGCAAAGTTGCTGGGTATTCATCTGGAGGGTCCATTTATATCGCCTGAAAAGCGGGGCATGATACAGCCCGGCTCCATATCCAATCCATCAGAAAAATTACTCGATAAAATTCTGGAGCTCAGTAAGGGTTCCCTGAAAATAATGACCATTGCACCAGAATTGCCAGGTTCTGAAAGAATAGTTTCAAAACTACTTGATAATTCAATTGTAGCATCATTCGGCCACTCAAAAGCCACTTATGAAGAGGCAAAGAGAGGATTCGATTATGGGATTTCCCATGTAACACACATATTTAATGCAATGGCTGGTTTACACCACAGGGAGCCAGGTCCACTTCTGGCAATATATGAGAATAAAAAAATAACCTGTCAGTTGATTGCAGATGGAGTGCACATCCATCCTGCTATTTTAAGATTTACAGCAGACACAATTACTCCAGGGAGGCTTGCAATCATTACAGATGGAATGCGTCCGATGGGTCTTCCGGATGGTGAATATATTTACGAGGGTAAAAGGTACATTTCAAAAGATGGGACTGCCAGATACACGGATGGAACCTTAGTTGGAACAACTCTTGGATTTAGTGAACTATTGAATCGATTTATGAACTTTACGAACCTTGATTTTATAGAAGTCTTGAAAATGGGCACCGAAGTTCCAGCAAGGGTACTTGGCATGAACAACTATACCTCTTCTCTCAAAGAGGGGATGCCTGCCGACCTTCTGCTACTGGAAAAAGATTTTACTCCGGCTATCACAATTGTTGAGGGAAGGATTGTTTTTGAAAGAGCTTCAGGCTGCTAAAATCCTTACTGTGTGAAAATCGAACCGAATCTACCAATCCTATAAGTGCACTTAATATGTTTCTCAGGCTGCCGAGGTTTTTCTACTAAGAAAATCTCTTAAGAATTCCCCCGTATAGGAGTTCTTAGCCTTTAAAATTCCATCAAGCGGTCCCTGGTAAATCACCTGACCTCCCCTATCTCCGCCTTCCGGACCAAGGTCAATTATCCAGTCAGCTTCTGCAATAATATCCAGATTATGTTCTATAACAATTATGGTATTACCCGCTTCAACCAGTTTTCTGAGCACAAGAATCAGATTTTTAACATCTGCCATGTGCAGCCCTATGCTGGGTTCATCAAGTATATAAAGATTATGCTTCGGTTTATCCGAAAATCTTGTATATATATTAATTGATTTAACAAGCTCCTTCACAAGTTTAATCCTCTGGGCTTCCCCACCGCTCAGTGTTGGACTTGGTTGTCCAAGGGTAATGTATCCAAGACCCGTATCCTTTAACAATTCAAGCATTTTGTGAAGCCTTTCATGAAAGCTGAAAAACTCATATGCCTCATCAATGCTCATCTCCAGAATATCGGATACAGACTTTCCTCGAAGTTTGACTGAAAGGGTCTCCTCATCAAACCTCCTACCCTCACATACCTCGCATAGAACTTCCACATCGGGTAAAAAGTTCATCTCAACCCTGATCCACCCCTGACCAGCACATCTCGGACACCTTCCCTCAGCGGTATTAAAGGAGAATCTGCTGGGAGTGTACCCTCTCATTCTGGCCTCCGGCAACATGGACATCAGCTTTCTAATTTCGTCCCAGAACCCAATGTATGTTGCTGGACAGGAGCGAGGGGTTTTCCCTATCGGAGTTTGATCAACCTCAAGTATACTGGAGATCCTATCCCATCCGGTTATTTCTTTACATCCGGTAAATGTATGCCCCAAACCTGATTTTGATTTCTTTGATCTTAAGAGCTCCCTCAGATTTCTGTAAAGAACCTCAAAAAGGAGGGTTGTCTTGCCGCTTCCACTCACCCCGGTAACGCATACAAACCTTCCCAGCGGGATTCTCACATCTATATCCCTGAGATTATACATATTTGCACCATTAATCGCAATAAAGCCCAGTTCTTCATAGGTGGTTCTGGGCTCGATTGGATGTTTCATTGGATTCTTAAGATACTCGGCTGTCTTCGACTCTCTACATCCAAACAGTCTTTTTGCCGGGCCCTCATAGATGAGTTTGCCACCCTTTACCCCTCCACCGGGTCCGAGATCAATTATATAGTCAGCACTGTTTATGGTTTGTTCATCATGCTCTACCACCACAACGGTATTTCCCTTTTTCTTCAGAGTTGATAGTGTTTTCAGTAGCTTCTGATTATCCCTTGGATGAAGCCCAATTGTCGGCTCATCAAGTATGTAACAAACTCCCCTGAGATTGGATCCCAGCTGGGCAGCCAGCCTGATTCTCTCACTCTCACCACTGCTTAATGTTGGTGCTGCTCTGTCAAGGGTCAGGTATGGAAGGCCAACATACATTAAAAATGAAAGCCTGTTCACGATCTCAGGTAAAATATTCTTCAGAACTGCTCTTTCTCTGGAAGTAAGCTCAAGAGAGCTGAAGAACTCGTATGCTTCTTCAATGGTCATAGCAGTAATTGCAGCTATGTCGTATCCCCTGAACTTCACACTAAGGGCTTCCGGCCTTAACCTCTTCCCTCCGCATACGGGGCATGTCTTTTTTGTCTCATATATGGATTTTTCCCTCGGCACGAGTTCATCAAGATACCACTCCTCACTTCCCGATACCGTTAGACCCGTCCCCCTGCATCTTCTGCACCACCCATACGGACTATTAAATGAAAACAGCCTTGGGTCTGGTTCCTCATAGCTTTTCATGCATGTCGGACAGGCCCTTCTGGTTGAATATATCCTGGTTTCATTCTCCCCATATGAGCTAGCATCAGCTTTACCCAAATCATCCAGGCATACCACGTACATAATACCCTTACCATATTCAATTGCTCTTTCAACAACAGACTTTATCCTCTCAATATTCGCCTTTTCAACCACACACTCTTCAACCGGGAGTTCTATATTGTGCTCGCGAAATCTGTCGAGTCTTGGCCATTTATGAACGGGAATCATAATTCCATCTACCCGAAGATATTTGAATCCCTTTTTCTGAGCCCATTTCGCAAGCTCTGTATAGTAACCCTTTCTCGATACAACAAGCGGTGCCAGAAAGCCCACCTTTCTTCCAGAAAAGTCTTCCATTATCTGATCAACGATCGATTCGGGGCTCTGTGGTTTAATCTCTCTTCCACATTCAACACAGTACTGTACCCCAACCTTGGCATACAGGAGCCTGAGAAAATGGTATATCTCTGTAACTGTCGCAACCGTGCTCTTTATGCCACCGGTGGTCGTCCTCTGTTCAATCGCAACTGTTGGTGGAATGCCTGTTATATTATCCACATCGGGCTTTTTCGCCGGCTGAATAATCTGCCTTGCATAAACATTCAGCGATTCAAGGTACCTCCTCTGACCTTCCGAAAAGAGAATATCAAAGGCAAGTGTGCTCTTCCCACT
>CAZFGQ010000093.1:0-9957 GCA_964518675.1 uncultured Spirochaetota bacterium | reverse complement strand
GGAGGTTTAGGGAGTAAGAATTCACAGGGGTTCGGGATGTGGGAGGTGGTGAAAGGGATGGATGATTAGGGATGAAGGTGAATTTAACGAGAGATGAATATGCATATATAGCAACTCTTGGGCTCGCTCCCCAGGTTGTGAGTATTGGATATATAAAAATTAGAGAAAAATATCCAAATGATGCCATCAAGAGAGTCTATATTATCCATCCTGATTCCTCTAATTCAGGGGTATTTTCATCTATCCAGAGAGTTAGAGAGTTTCTAACTAATTTTAATATTCCTTTTGACTTTGTCCCAATAAAATTAGTTAAGGACATAAGCCATCCTCATGAAGTAGAACGTGCTTTTAAAATCATATTTAAAGTTATAAAGAAAGCAAAAGAAGGGGGATATTCTATACATTTGAATATAGCTGGTGGAAGGAAAACTATGTCGGTATTAGCTGTAGTTGCAGCACAGTTGCTTTTTGATATAAATGACAGGGCGTGGCATATTATCTCGACAGAAGATATTATAGAGTCTGGTAGTATGACACCTGAACCCAATGATTCCAGAATCAGTCTTGTCCCGATTCCGATTATTCCCTGGAGTGATGTTGACCCTGTTATGACAATTATTACGGAAAGCGAGAACCCTCTGGTTGATGAGAGATTGTATGTTGAATTAAAGAGAAGGAAGGAAAAGAAGAACTTCGAACGATTTGTGTTGTATAAGCTTACAAAAGAAGAATGTAGGGTATTAAGAGAAATTATACTGACCGGTGGTCCGGTGAGAAAGATAGCACAGAAGCTCGGGAAAAGTCCCCGCACGGTGGATAACCAGATTCAATCTATTTATAGAAAATTCAAAGAAGAATTTGGGATAAAGCCCTCTGAAAAATTACGGAGGGAGATTCTTGTTAGATATTTAGGCCCTATTGTTCTTGAATTGGAGGGAAGATGAATAGAGTATTTGACTTAGGGGAAATAAGGTATTTTCTGGATTGCGAGGAAGGAAAAGAAAAGGTATTTAAACAAATCAACGATGTTGGCGAGAATGGATTATGTGGATGAATAAAAAATAAACTGAGGAGGCTTGAGATGGAAATATATAAATTTAAATTTGAAGTGGTGACTCCTATGTTTATCGGAGGTGCCTCCCCTAATGGTGAAGCGGAAATACGTCCACCCTCCATAAAAGGCATGCTCCGCTGGTGGTTTAGAGTGCTGGGAGGAAATGAGGAGAAGGAAAAAGAGATATTTGGATCAGCAGGTGAAGGAAAAGGGAAATCAAAATTCAAACTCTTCTTGCCTGAAACAATAAAAGGTGATCGAACTTTTGATCGAAACAGATATTCCCGATATGATAAACCGGGTAAATGCCCCAATAAAAAAGTTAAAATCAACGGGATTGTTTACGCTGGTTATTCACTTACCTTAGGAGGTAATAACAGAAAGGCTATACCTTCGGGAAAGAATTTTGAAGTTTTTGTATCTTGGAAATCTGGGACAAGAAATAACGAAAAAATGTTAATAGCAGGCCTGCTCTGGATTCTTGGAACAATCGGCGGGCTCGGAACGAGATGGAGAAGAGGATTTGGAAGTGTTCAAATAAATCAAAACAAAAGTTTATCTCCAGTTGAGGCTGACAAAGATATGGAATGGGTTAATCAGTTTAAAAACGGATGGGAAACTTTGAAAAAAATCCTCCTTGATTTTTCATCTGGAACTTCATCTTCCCCCTGGCGGCTACATAAAATTTATGTTTGGAATAAAAATTTTCCCACATGGGAGGATGCTTTGAATGAAGTGGCTTCAAAAATGCAAGAGTTCAGACAATGTATGAATCCGGATCATGATGATGCTTTTAAATTATTGAAATACGGCATAATACCCAAACATGCCCCTTTGCGAACAGCATTTGGACTCCCTTTGATGTTTCGTTTTAGGAATGTTAAAGGAACGGCTCTCTTCCAACCCGAAAATCATGAAAGGATGGCATCGCCAATTATTTTCCACATTGCAAAGTTAAAAAATAGTAGATTTTTACCAATTGTTTTGAAAATGAAGGGTCTGTTTCTTGAAAGGAAGGAAAAGATTTCTGTTAAAGGATACAGTAAACCTCTCCCGAAACCCGGAGACTACTTTGATGGGAATATGGATGATACCCTTATCAGAGAATTTGTCTTAAATGTTTTAAAACCCAACACTTTGGAGGTTTCATTATGAGTAAAAGAAGGTTATTGGCTTTTTTCCATGATCCTATTCATAAAGCCTTGGTCCTCACCACAAAAAGGGGCCACGAATCAGTCGCAAAAGAACTGGCTCGCACCTTTGGAATCGAACTTACTGATGATGCCTTGGAATTTCTTAAAAGCATGGACATCCTGGCTTCAGCAACCGAGAGGCTTGCTTTGCCGGAGGGGGCCGATACAGGATCAGAGTACCAGATTATGGAAGTTGATAAATTGGGTTTCAGACATCCCATGTCCGGAGTTTTTGTTCCCCTCAACCTTCAACAGGAAGATTTTCAGTCAGCTGATCACACACTGAAAGAAACCCTTCGTGAATTTGCCTGCAGACTTAAAGATAAAGACGAAAAAGAAAAACTGGAATATTTATGGCATCATTTGTTGGAAACCTTAACTAAAAAGAATCCCGATATCCCTTGGCAGCTCCTCCCTGCAGATACAAGGGTTCCCGACCATACCATCTGGAGTCACTTGAAATTGAGTACTGCAACACAGATCGAAGCACTTACCACTGAAGCAGGAAAAACTATACCCTACGCAACCGCTTCTCTTTTCATCTTTACAATAGGACCGGTCCAATCTTTCATAAGACAGGCGAGAAAAACTCAGGACCTATGGGCTGGAAGTTTTATACTCTCATATTTAACCTTTAAGGCTGTTGAAGTACTGATTAAGGAGTTCTCCTCTACTGTAATTATTTATCCAGATCTTCAAGCACATCCATGGATACTACAAGAAAAGAGTACCGAAATAGTCAGACCGACAATTCCGAATAGATTCGTTGCTATATTGCCTGAGACGGATCCCGGTAGATTACAGAAATTAGGAAAGGCTTGTTCTGAGGCTGTTAAAACTCTACTTAAAAACTGGAGCGAATATATGCTCGAGCGAATTGGCTTAAAGGATGATACCAGTGTTAAAAGAGTCTTTGAACGTCAGTTGAACTCCGCCTTTGCTTCCTATTGGATTGCTTTTCCTCTCCCTGAGGCCAAAAATGGCAAAAAAGATTATGAAAGTGCCCTCGAACTGATAGAAACCTATCTGGAATTGAGTAAAGTAGAAAAAGCAAGAAAGTTGATTAAATTTGCAAAAAGCTCGGAAACATTATATAAACCAAATATTGGAACACTTTATGAGTATATGTACAGTTACCTCGAAAAAGCACTTGCTGCAAGGAAGACACTCCGTGATAAAGTATTTGGAGAACCTGAACCTTCAAACGAGAAGATAGCGGATAAATCAACCCGTGTGGAAAGATGTCACATGTGTGGTGAGAGAAACGCCGCGATTTTTAGAAGAGATTCTGACCTATACTGGTATGACGAAGAGAAATTTGAATGGAGAAAAAGAGAGAACGTCGATATTGGGTTTAAGTATGTACAAAGAAACGAAGCAATTTGTTCTGTGTGCCTCATCAAGAGGTTTTTACACAAAATTTTGTCCAGGGAAATTAAAAATTTTCCTCCTGATTATTCATTCCCATCTGTTGCCGATGTCGCTGTTGCAGACTTTGAGGAAGAAATAATTGAGAAAACATCTGGTGAATTAAACAGCTTTGAAAAAGTGATTGAAAAAATTCATGAAAAATCGGATATTTCCTACAAAATAACCTCAATCCCCAGAATAGTACAGAAGAAAGAGAAATTTATTGAGGGAGAATGGTTTTATGAGACCTCTCTGAATAAAGATGTTATAAAGAGGTCACTGGGGGTGGAGGTTGATGAAAGGGTTATTGAGGAGGCGAGACAGAGGTTGAAAGACTTAAGAGATGCTATTGGTAAAAAGCCATGTCCTTACTATGCCTTTATAGCCATTGACGGCGACCACATGGGAAAATGGCTCGCAGGTAAAATGGGGTTTGGGCCAGATGAGGATAGAAATATATACCATCCGGAAGTATGGAAAAATCTCCCCTATGATTTTAAAAAGGAAATGAAATCCCTTTTCTATCTTGAAGATGGCAAATGGGGCAGACCAGTAACTCCTGCGTTTCACGCAAGCATTGCTCAGGCCCTGCAAAATTTCGCCTTGAAACTTGTACCTAAAATTGTGGAAGGGCAATATCTTGGACAGATAATCTATGCAGGTGGAGACGATATACTTGCCTTTGTTAATTTACGTGACTTGTGGGATGTTCTCAGACTCCTGAGGGCGGCTTATTCTGGAATGATAAAGTTCGAAGATGGAAAAATTCTTCTGGATAAATCTAACAAAACTGGGATAGTAAAATCACCCGAAGGTTACCTGCTGACCATGGGGACCCTGGCCTCTCTTTCCGCTGGTGTTGTGATTGCCCACTACAAGACTCCTCTATACCTTGTAATACAGGAAGGATTTGATATGGAGAAGAAAGCAAAGAACTTTTATGGCAGGAATGCCTTTGCTATAAGATGGCTCAAGCACTCCGGGGAAATCACAGAGGCAGGAGGAAAATGGTATATAGAAAAAGAAGAAGATTTAATTGGCCAGGTTCAGGATGTAATAGAAATTTTCCTTACGCCTTTAGAGAATCAGAGAAAATATTCGATTTCTAAAGGATTCCTTAAAGAATTAAAAGGATACCTCAGGTTAATCGGTGAAAAATACGAGTTAATAGAGCCACTTATCAAGAGAGCAATAGACCGGCACATAAGATTTACAGAAAATAAACTGTCCAGAGACGAGAAGGAAACCCTTAAGGCTGATGTGGAGGAGAAGATTTTTAATCTGATAAATACCCTAGAAAACAGTGTGGAAAGTTTTATCAACCTGATTGAAATTGGCCTTCTTTACCATAGATTTTCAGGAAAAGAGGAGGAATAAAATGGGCAAATTTTTAAAAATTTTTCCGCTTGACCCGATGTTTTTCAGAACTCCAAGACCTTTTACTGCCGGCGAGCAGGATTGGGCACCTTCCAACCCTTTGCCCCTTCCAGGGACCCTTTACGGTGCTTTAAGGAGTATGATTCTATCAAGAAGAAATTTTGAACAATTTGTAAATGGTTCGGGCTACGAAGACATAGGAACACCTGAAAACAAAGGGACATTGAGACTCCTTACTTTTACCCTTGGACTGGAGAGAGATAGCAAAACTATACCCTATTTCCCTCCACCTGCAAATCTTCTTGTTAAAGGTGAAGGAATCTGGAAGGAAATTAAAGATGATAATGCTATTAAAGTAGCAACTCCTACAAAAATAGAAAGGGCTATTGTTTTAGATGTAGAAGGACAGGAGATTCAAGAATTTTTCTACCTGAAGGAAGATGATTACGAACCACCTACGGGGTACTGGATTTCTATTTATGGACTCAACAAATACCTTAATGGAGAACTTCCGTCTGTGGATGATTTTGTCTCCAGCGAAAAATTCTTTATCCCGGAACCAAAGGTTGGAATAGGAAGAGATAGAGGGACAAGAGCATCAGAGGAGGGCAGACTTTACCGGGTTAATCATTTTAGATACAAAGAAGAAGCAAGTATCCTGGCATGGATTGAAGGAACAGATGAAAACTTAAATGGAATATTTACCTTGGGAGGTGAAAGACGAACTGCAAAGATTAAAGAGTTAAGAGAAAACCCCTTTAATGCCCTCAATGTAAATGTTGATAGTAACAGATTCCTTGTTTATCTCGCTACGCCGGCTATTTTTGAAGGAGGTTGGTATCCAAAAGGAAAACTCAATGACCTTAGAAAGGAAGGAATCGAGATTGAACCTATTACCGCTTTTATTCCGGGATACAAAATTGTTTCAGGATGGGACATTCAGAAAAAGGCCCCCAAAAATCTTTACAGAGTGGTTTCCGAAAGAAGTGTATATGTTTTTGAAGTAAAAAACGGTGATGTCGGAAGGGCCATTGAGTCCTTCCATATGAAAAACATTTCAGATATTAACACAGATGAGGGCTATGGATTTGCCCTCGTAGGAACTATTTGCACAAAGGAGGAATAAGTTATGGTGCGTAAAGGAAGTATTTTATTTGTTACGGTAGAGACCCCGCTGCATGCGGGAACTGGTGCCGAACTGGGTATTGTTGACCTGCCTATTCAGAGGGAGAAACATACCGGATGGCCCAAAGTGGAAGCATCTGGATTGAAAGGTGCTATTAGAGAAGCTATTCCCCTTGAAGAAAACATTAAATCCGCCATCTTCGGTCCTGAAAAACTTGAAAAAGGAGAACTTCATAGTGGAGCCTTGATCTTCACAGACCTGAGAATTCTTCTTTTCCCTGTGAAATCTGCAAAAGGAACTTTTGCATGGGTCATATCACCTGAAGTGTTTGCAAGATTTAAAAGGGACTTATCCGCACTTGCAGGTATGGACAGCAGTTTTAATAGTATTCTAAAAGAACTCCCTGATAAAGTTGAGGCCAATAGGGTCCATAAAAATTCAAGTCTCACAGTTGAAGTGGATGGGAATCACACAATTTTACTTGAAGAGTATTCTTTCGAGGTCACGAAAGGAGATAAAAATTTGGAAAGTTTTACCGAATGGCTTCAGAAATACGTGTTTAAAGAAAAGGATCCGAGGCATGAGGACTTACCACATAAAATTTGCGTGGTGAAAAACGATGTTTTTAACGACTTTGTGAAGATGCATACAGAAGTAATAACAAGGACAAAAATTGACCCCAAAACCGGGACAGTGGACAAAACAACTGGCGGATTATGGAATGAAGAATACCTCCCTGTGGAAACAGTAATGTATAACCTAATGCTTGCCACACCGATTATGAAAAAGGATAATAAACCTGAAGATTTAAAGAGCGATAATTCAGAACAAGAGGCTGCAAATGTTTTGAATAAAATAAAGGAGCATCTCCCATCGTTCATTTTCCTCGGTGGCAATGAAACCATTGGTAAAGGGCTCGTTAGTCTTAAGGTTCTAAATGCAGGAGGCTGATCATGAGCACAATAAAAACAATTGAGCAAAAAAGAAGCGAGTTTGCAATGAACTGTGTTAACGAAATTATAGAAAAAGGGCAAAAAAAACTTCGTGGTAATTATCGGGGTCTTGTTAAGAAGTTTCCTATGATGGTATTAAAGAATGGTCTTTTACAAACGGTTGTGTTTCTCGAAGCTAAAAGAAAGGAACATCATAACTTCCTTTTAGAGCATCTGAGGAGATATCTTGAAGAAGGTCACTCCCCTCTTCGATTTGAAATAGGAAACTCCATGTTTTCCGAATTTCTGGCTAACCAAAAAATTGAGACCTACCGTAACATTACTTCAGACATTTTGGCCTTTTCCAAATGGCTGGGAAGATATGCTGAAGCCTTAATAGAAGAGGAGGAAGAAAGTGAGTAGAAAAATTGAACACATAAGAAGCCAGAGAGAAAATCAGGGTGATGTTTTCGAAGCGAATAAACACACTAAGAAGTTCATAGAAAAATTTGGTTATTTCAATATAAACCCTTGCCTGAGGTTTGATAAGTTCATAAAAATTAAAAGAGAGAGGGGGAAAACAAAATTTGATTATTCGGACAGCATAAAGCGTGATAGAGGCGTTCACAGAGAATGCTTTGAAGTTCCGGAAGAAATTAAATCAAGAATTGAGGCCAATTTTAAATACCTGAGGAATCTAAATTCCGGAAACTCGTGTCTCTGGTGTGTCGAAACCGCATGGCGGATGGTTGTCGGACTTGGTTCTCCGCATGTCCATGAGACTGCAATGACCTGGCACCATACATGGAGTATCCCCTATATTCCTGGTTCGGCTTTGAAGGGAGTGACAAGGGCATACTTTATAGAAAAGGCATGGGAAAAATTTGAAAAAGAAAACCAGGGACAAAAGTGGGAAGATACTGTTCTCTGTCTTGAGGCATGGCTGATGGGAAATAATCATCTTGATAAAAGAGTTCATCACAAAAAAGAGGAATGTCCACTGTGGGATTGGGCTGAAAGGAACCTTCAAGAAGAAAGAGAACTTTTCAAAGCCATCTTTGGAACACAGGAACAGAAGGGAAGCGTTATTTTCATGGATGCATATCCTCTTGATAAATACTGTTTAAAACTCGATGTTATGAATGTCCACTATCCGGATTATTACGATGGAGTGAAAGATTATGCTGCTGATTGGGAAAGTCCAAGGCCTGTTTACTTCCTGACAGTTGTGGACACAAAATTCCAGGGATTGATATTGGTAAATAAAAAGTTTTTAGAAAATTCCTCCGTAAAAATATCTGCAGAGAAAATTTTAAATAGTGCTCAATCTTTTCTCAAAAATGCCCTCGAATGGCACGGCATCGGTGCTAAAACCGCTATTGGTTATGGAATATTAAAATAATGGAGGGTTCTTTAAATGAAGTTCCTCGTTGCTCCATGGGGCTGGCCTGAAAGATATGAAGAAGTTCCTTACAGAATAACAGAGATGGACTTTATTAGAAGGTCAAAAACAGCTACTGGAGCTTTGCAGGAAGCTTTACAGCCTGATCATACCATCTTAATTTTCCCTGATAGTCTTGCTGTCTTCAATCTTAAAACATTTGAGCAATCCAGCTATATGGAAATTTTATCTGAACTTAGCAAATTTTTATTGAAAAAATTTATTTCTCAAAACCCGTGGATTCCACACTTCGAGGAGGAGAGAGATCTAATTTTATTATCGCCTAATGTGGGAACTTTTGTCTATAAAGAGAAAATCAATGGAGAATTTAAAGAGAGAGCCAGGCTTACTATAAAAGGTGCTATGAGTGATTATTTCTCATGGGTATATTATCACCTGTCCGATTTCATTTTAGAAAAATTGAAGGAAGTTGATGAATTAGAACTTGTACTTGATATGAGTCATGGACACAATTTCATGTCTACTCTCACTTATCTTGCTTTATATGAGATAGGCTCTATTGTAGAACTTAAGTTGCACCAAAAAGTTTATTTAAAACTCTACAATGCTGACCCGTATGCAGAAAATGTTGAATTTATGGAAATAAATCTTGTAAAAGAAGTCGTCCCCAAGATGCAGCTGCCACGAAAGTTGCCCACGCAAAAATTTTTACCATTAAAAGTAAATTTTAAGGATCCACAATTATCTCGAAAGCTCTCCAGAACTTTCTCAGAATTTAACGACTTTTATCATAATGAGTGTTTGCCTTTTCTTGGAGCATTTTCTCAAGGGATCCCTCTGGGTATTGTCACATTTTTCCCTTCGGATACAAATAATTTTAAGGTTTTGAGTCAGCGAATCTTGGACGAATTTGAAAACAATATATCTGTTATCTATCAGGGTGAAAGCAATTTTCTGATATTGCAGAGGAGAGTTTGTTTTACAGAATACTTTAATAGTATTTTATTTTTGCATAACTTAACACGGATTATCTCAGATATCGGCATAAGACGTTCAAATGAGATCAACCTTATGGAACTCAGAGAAATGGCACGTAAAATTTATAAAAATTTCCCTGTTTTGAAGGGTAGAATTGACTATGAGATTGACCACCTTCTTAAGAGCGAATTGACACAATGGAGAAAGGCGCTTGACTGGAATTTTTTCAGCAGAAAGGAAAGTGGCATCCATAAACGGAATTTTTTAGCTCATGCTGGCTTATGTAGAAATTGTTTTGAATATAAAAATAAAGACGGTGAATGTTGGGTGAGATATTGCAATAGTTCTCTTGAAATAGTTAAAAATTATCTATATGAAACTGTTCAAAAATAAGAAAAAGCAGCTGGATAATGCTAATCCTTAACTTTTTACATCCTTTAACCGAAGATCAAAAAAGGCAAATTGAAGCCCATACAGATGAGAAG
>CAZFGQ010000092.1:0-10057 GCA_964518675.1 uncultured Spirochaetota bacterium | reverse complement strand
ATGTATAGCTTCTTCAAGTCCAAGAACCATTGAAGTGGCATTTAGACTTTGCTCATGGATATCCGCATCCGATGATTGAGATATGGGATAATCGATCCTGTCTGAAAGGAATATAAGCTTTTCTGAGGTATAAGCACCAGTATCAGTGATAAGAATAAATACGAATATAACAGAGGTCACAAACCATCCCTGGCGGTAGAAATTCATGTGAAGATGGCCTTTCAGCCACAAAATTTCTCTCAAACCTGGATTTCCTCTCTCTACATTTATTTGATGAAATAGTTACAGCTAACACTAAACATCTATTTAAAAAACTTATTAAAGTTCTTCACAAATCCACCTACAAGACTATTCAGAACCTTTCTTTCAAAAATGCTATTCGATCCATTATATTCACTTCTGAAATAACAAATCTGCCTATCCTTCCTGAGTATCAGGACCCTGAGAATATAAAGATTTTTATCTAGATAGCTGTTCGTATAAGGTTTAATAATAAGTTCAGGAATGATTTTATATTCCGCTATATGTTCATCTTCCGGCGATTCATTCTTTCTGTACCATGATACTCTGAACCTTTTATCACGATTCAGTTCGTAAAAAAGTTTTTCATTAAAAATATATTTTGCCTCCTCCTCTTCCAGAAATCCATACGATGTTACCCTAACAGGATAAAGCAAAAACATATCCTTTTCTGTAAACTTAAAATCTCGCCCCGAAAAACTGCCAGAGGTTGTATTGAATGTTGTACAGGAAGAAAAAATACCCGTTATAAAAAGTAGAAAAATCAACAAAAATAATGGGTGGTTCATAATGTTTTTATTCAGACTTTTTTTCATACTCACCTCCCGGTTCAATAACCACTGATATCCTTCTATCTAACCAAAACTATCCAGGTAGACTCTGCCCTATGAGAACGAGCGAATTAAATAGTCTCTCAATCTGGATTTATCGTGCAGGATTTATCTTGCGGAGAAGCTTTATTGCCTCCTCAACAACCTCAATCGAAAGATACATTTTATTGCCAATTACAAAATTTAGATGCTCAATGGCCCTTTCATACTCACCCTGCTCAAGATACAACTCTGCCTTCCTGATCTTGGCCATGCCTATCACATCAAGCCAATCCTCTACTATCGTATAATTCTCCATAGCATTTATATTTTTACCGATTATTCTCTCCACCTCACCAAGTAAATAGTAAGTTTCAGGACTCCCCGAATTAAACTCGAGATACCTTGAAAAATATTTTTCAGCCCGCTTAAACTCTCCCTTAAAAAACAAAACTTTACCGGTCCATAAAACAGCCTCGCCATAATCGGGGTGTTTTTCTACAAGAGGAATAAGCTCGCTGAGAGCTTCATCCTCCTTTTCGAGATAAAAAAGAGACTTGGCCTTTAAAAGGCGTGCTCTTACCAGAGACGAATCGAGTTTGGCTGCCTTTTCAAGGTGAATAAGGGCTTCCTCCAGTCTACCCTGGCTGAAAAGCAAAGAACCATACCTGAACTCTTTACTGGCCTCCCTGCTACGCACTCTTTTCTTTGAGCCCGCTAATCTGAAAGACCAATTTCTTTTCTCTTCATTATCTCTTGTACTACCAGCCAGTGCTGTTTTATTTATTCCCCCCATTCTCTCTGATTGAACAAATATATCAGCCCCCGTATTTAAGCCTGAGTTAAGTGTTTTCTGCGCCTGGTAATTTACAGAACTTTTAAAATCTTCACGGATTACTCCTTCCGTTACTTTCTTACCAAACCCATCATAAGCAGAAAAGAAAAAGCATGAACCGGTCAGAATTAAAACAATTTTTAAAAAACAAAAACATCCACACTTCAAATTACCACTCCATGAAAGAATTATTATTAAAGGGATTTTTTGTCATAATATCTTCTGTAATGCATTACCAATGGTCTGAGAAACATTGCAAAGACTGCCACAGAAAAAAACAGCGTGCTTAAAATCCCCGAAAAAAATATCCCTGTTAAAACCCTGAAAAAACGAATATTACCGGAAATAAAAAATACAGGTAAAACGCCGATGAGAGTCGTCACAATAGTTATAAAAAGTATTCTGTACTTTCTTCTCATAACAGCCTTAAAAACTTCTTTTTCAATATCAGTACTCGCAATACCTCTCAGTGATATTTTACAAGAAACATCCGATTCACATTTACCCAATACATAATGCAGCTCCTCAATAAGGAGGATGAAAAGGTTCACCGAAATACCCACAAGGAGAAAAATCCCCATATAAACGGGAGCAGAACGTGATGTTAAATCAAACAATAAAAATAAAGTCGCACCAATCAATGCTGAAGGGGTCACAGCAATTATCAAAAGGGGAACGTAGGTACTATTAAGTACAATCCCAAGTACAGTATAAACGAGAAAAACGCCAATAAGGAGGATAAATAAAAGTTTTCTGCTAATAATTTTTCTCTCCTGGATTCTCTCATCGGGTGTAAAGTAAACACCATCTGGCAAATAGGTATCTTTAAGAGTTTTTGAAACCATATTTAAAAATTTTTTCTCCCGAAACCCCCTGTACCTTATTTCAAGTGGTATATACCTTCTTCCATTTTTTCTGGAAATAGATGAAGGAGCTTTCAAAAGATTAATATTTGAGAAATCGTCCAGCATTACATAAACACCATTTCTGCCGGGTACATATATATCTTCCAGGTTTCCCAAAAGCGAAAAATCTGCACCAATGCCGGCTCTAACATCGATAATCTCCCCATGTTCGTAATACTTCATCAAAACAGGATTATAAAACACATACCTCAAAAATCTTATCAATTCAGAGGGATTAATGCCCATTCGGTAGGCTTCAGATGAGTCAAGTTTAATATTCAGTTGTAGATTACCATCCCTATAACCCTTGTAAATGCTCTCCACACCAGAAAGCGATGAAACGGCCTTTGAAGCACTATCAACTCCTAAAACAAGGAGCTCCATGTCATCACCGTAAAAATCAAGTTTAAGAGAGCCAGGAGAGTTCGAATGAAAAAATCCCTTAACTTCTTTTATGTTGGGTAATAATTGTTTTAGTGTGAAAAAGTCTTTCTGGGATTCATTATCATTCAACAAAAAGTTTTCAGGGAAGTAAAAAAAACCGTCCTGTCTCTTTTTAAATTGAAGGTTAAATAAAAAGGCCAAAAGCTCATTCCTCTTCCTCAAGTAATATTCTCGTCGAATATTACTTAAAATCCTTCTCTCTCTGGAGTGGAATGTTCTATCGAAACATATTTTTCCAGATAAAAACTCCATAAAAAAACCTCCCAAATTGGACAAACCTAACCCAAAACCACCATGGTCATAATCTATGATAAATCTGACTCTGTCTCCCTCAAGTGTGGTGATTAAAAGTGCTCCAACTTTCTCTGAATAAGCGAGAACTTCATCATGAAGTTCCTTTGATACCATCTTTTTATAATCAGAACTAAAACCTGAAGAAAAATAAAATTGATATTCAATCTCATCACTATCCAGTGGGGACAAATCAACATAGGGAAGACCCAAAAATAGAATTACAACAATAATTATAATCCCAGCATAAATAATTAACGAAAGAACGGGTTTAGTGAGGAATGGATTCAGAATACGAAAAAAGGTAGATCTACACTTCTTCTTAATCAAACATATTCTATCTGATTTAATATTTATCATTAATGATTTGTTATTATTCACATCT
Source organism: uncultured Spirochaetota bacterium (assembly GCA_964518675.1). Taxonomy (GTDB): domain Bacteria; phylum Spirochaetota; class B62-G9; order B62-G9; family CAZFGQ01; genus CAZFGQ01. The sequence continues at coordinate 6,367 of CAZFGQ010000092.1, read as the reverse complement.
ATGGAAAGAGAACCAATGAAAACCGGGATGAATAGTAATGTAAATATGCAGGAAAAAATAATCATGATGGAGAAACTGAGAGCAAAATCCCTATACTTCTGAAGCTCCTGAACCCCAAAATAAAAAACAGGAATAAAAACAGCCAGCGTGGTAAGAGTTGACCCCAGAATTATTTTATTTGCTTTTCTCAAACTTTTTATATTCCAAATATCTGTAACGTAAGGGTGTCCAGTAAACGTCTTTTTAGTCTTTTTCCAACCCCGGATTCTTTCAGTTATAGCTGGCAAATTAAAATCCACAGAATCTCCAGAGGTTGAGGTCAGAGCATCAACAGTTATGGCGCAATTATCAATACAGATGCCTATCCCCAGAATTATGCCAGCCAATGTCATCAGATTAATGGATCGGTTAAATAACCAGAGTGTAAAGAAAGTCCCTGATAAACAAAAGGGCAAAACAAGAAAAACAGCAAGTGACAGGTAAATTTTCCTGTAAACAATAAACAGCAACAGGAAAATTCCGAGAATTGAGATTGATATTCCTGCATATAAATGTTTCAAAATAAGCTTGAGATTATCAGCCTGACTGTAAATAATCGTGAAATCATAATTCTTTCCGAAATCCTTAAACTTTTCTTTAATCACATTGTGGACTTCAATCAGACTTGCCTCATTTCTCCTATATACATGGAAGGTTACTGGTTCCTCTCCATTTATAAAGGAAAACTTTCCTCTCATCACATCTCTTTTATCAACATTAAAAACAGAATCCGAACTAATAACATCACCGCCTACATTTATCCAAGACCTATTTATATTCTTGAAATCTCCAGGTTTATTGTTAAAACTAATGCTTCTTTTTAGATTTCTTACCTCCATGGTACCAAGTGGCAGAAAAATATTATTACTCATAACCCAACCAAATAATTCTGCATAAAGACCTTTCGAATCCAACTCTCCATGCAACGATCGATTAGTACTGCTTATGAAACCCAAGTTCCCAGGCAACCCATTCCCCTCAACTATCGAGTCCGGTAAATTTTTTTTCATTTCCCTTTTTGCTCTTTCCAATCCCAGAAGAAATCTATAATCTATTGAAACAAGATATTCCTTCTTCCCAATGCCGTAATACTCAACATTGGAAACTCCTCCAACACCCAAAAAAGCATCCCTGATTGATTCAGCCTCTGGGCGCCCGATGAGATCTGTTTTCCCACTTGCTTTCAAAACCATAGCGGGAGCATTATCCATATTATATTTCAGAATTGACGGTCTTTTTGCCTCACGAGGTAAATCGTCAATAATATGATAGAGCCCATCCTGAAGCCTTATGCAAAACTCATCTACATCAACACCTCGATTAAGATAACAGATAATTCTTGAAATTCCCCTTGAGGTATAGGAATAAAAACTATCCACACCTTCTGTATCCCTGATAATCGACTCAATTGGTCTTGTAATAAGTTCCTCTATTATTTCAGATTCCATCTCAGGATACTCAGTCCTTATAGTAATAACAGGCTGATCTCCACCGGGCATAAGTGAGACTTTCAGCTGGCGTAAAGCAATCCATCCAAGCAACAAAACAAATGCAAAAAATAGGATTACACTGATCCTGTTACTTATCAAAAAACCGTAAAACTTCTCCAAATTCACAATAAAGACCTTTAGATTATTCAACTGGCGTTTCTCATCCTGCCACCCCTGCAAAACATCTCAAAAAATATGGGAAGAAAAATCAACGTGAGAATCGTAGAAAATCCAATTCCAAGGATCAAAGTTAATGAAAGATTGATCTGAATACTGTTGTGGGTAAATAGTGAGGGAATCAGAGCAAGTATTGTTGAAAGTGATGTTATTGCTATCGGTTTTAGTCTCACTAAAGAAGCCTCTATTATATCCTCTCTTGACCTGACATCCCTTTCGCCATATTCAACGAAAAGCATTATTGCATTGTTCACAAGCAGGCCCACCAGAACTATTAAACCCATAAAGGTTGTAATGGTAAAAGAGGCACCAGCTATATAGAGCAGCAAACCAAGCCCCGGAATAGAAATCACAATCATGAATATGACGAGCAACGGTTTTGTGAATGACCTGAATATAGAAGCAAGGATTATGTATTCAAGAAAAATAGCCAGTAAAAACGAGAGAACCAGCTCTTTGCTTCTCTCCTTTAACATGGTAAATTGATCTTCGTACTTATAGCTCAATCCCCTGGATGCGCAGAAATCATTTATCAGTCTTTTATAAACATTTACTCTCTTACCCTTGAAACTGCCGGACAGATCTGCCAGGTTTTGTCCGCCCGCCCATAACCTGCCAAAAGTATGTAATTTGCTGTCATGTACATTAAAACCAGAAATGCCGCTCTCGGGCGGATTAAAACCCAGCCAGCCAAATGTTTTTTGATTTTCCCTGAGGATAAGAAGGTCTTTCTGCCGGAGCTCAATCTTGCAAAACCTTGAAAGTTCTATGAGAGTTCCCCTGTTATTTTCTACCTTTAAATCCAGAAGATCATCTGGGACATCGTAATACGAATCATCCATTGAAATTCTGATTGGGATGTCATAATCCCCGCGTTTAATGCTTCCCACCACCACTCCCGAGACAGATGCTTGCAGGAGCATACCCAACCTCACAGGGTCCACCCCGGCAGTCGCAAGCAATGCATTATCTACTGTAAGAGAATAATCCCCGCCCGGAATCATATAAGACCCAACGATACCTGTTTTATATACTTCAGTTTTCACATTGCCAAAATCAGGTTTCACGTATGACTCACCTTCACTAGCTTCATACCTGTCAGAGCTTTCATCTCTTTTTCCAGCGAATTTCTTCATCAGATCTTTTAATTCCAGCAAATTGGCATTGATAAAACTCCCGGATTCCCAATAAATTCTTACCATTATTCCGAAATTATTCATAGTGATCATCTGTTGTATCGGGCTATCCGGAACTGTTACAATAAAATCGATATTACCAAATCTTGAAAGCTCAAATTGTGAAAAATCAACAACAGAATAAATACCATATGGATCATTCCCAAGCATTTCTTTATTTACATACACCCTAAATGTAACCGAATTATCACCGGTAATCCCATCCAGCAAAAAGCTCTGTTCATCCGGATTATTCCCAATGAATGCAATAAGGCGAGATACCTTCGGATTCTCAAATAACTTTAAAGCAACAAATTCTGCAAATCTTTTTGTATACGAGAGAGGTACCTGTGACTTGATATAGCATTTTATCAAAAAATAATCTGTGGGATAAGCCTCAACGAATCTCTTATCGATTAAAGGAAAAATAAATATACCAGTTCCTATTACAGCACTAAGCATAAAAATTAAAACATGTCTTATTTTAAATGAAAAAACTAGTAGAGTTCTATAAATATTTTCAGCAGCGGGGAATTTGTTAAAAGACTCTTCGGCTTCTGGATCACTGAATTTTATCTTTCTAATACAGCCCCTTACAGCGCCATTGGGCCTGGGGCCTTCTTTCAATTCGTTTTTCTTTCTCTCGGTATTTCGGTTTTCATCCTGATTTATATTTAGGTTATTTCTTTTTCGTATTTCTCTTTCAACAGAGCAATTTTTATTTTCATTTCCTATTCTTTTCTCGAATGTAAATCCATGAATCATTTCAGATTGAAGCAGAACAGGAATCAGCGTTAAAGATATCAGCAATGAAAAAACCAAGGAAGAAGCCAGAACGAGAATCAATCTTATAAAAAGGATTCGTAAAACACCAGAAAGGAATAAAACCGGCAGAAAAACAACTAACGTTGTTATAGTTGCCGATACAACCGCAGGGGTTACTTTTTTAACTTTTTCGCCAAGTTCGTCTTCATCAAATGATTTACCTGATTTTCTATGAGGCGACCCGCTTTGAACTTTTTGATTCTGCTGATAATTCTGAAAAGGTTCTCTCAATACCGAGGTTACAACAATAACTGAATTGTCGACAATTATTCCCACAGCGAGAGTAAAGCCACCAAGTGTAAGAATATTAATTGAGACATCAAGTAATTTCATTATGAGGAAAGTGGAAACGATGCTTAGAGGAATTGTCAGTATAATAATTATGCTGAGGTATAACCTCCTCAGCCATATAAAAACACCCAGGATTGTAAAAAGTATTCCCAAAGCAATGGCCCAAACAAGGTTTCTAAGTTCCTTTATTACATAATCTCTTGTATCAAATACCTCAACTATCCTGATCTTACCAGAATACCTCTTTCTGAGCTCAGAAAGTTTCTCTTTAATTAGACGGGATGTTCTAAGAATATTCACACGAGGTTTTTTATATACAAACCCAATTACAGATGAATCCACAGATTTTGCTACAGTTTCTAAACCTCCACCAGCAATTATCCTTTCGTAATGGATAATTTCCCCTTTCATTTTCTCATTCCCGGAGGATACCGAGGCTACGTCTCCCAGGCTAATGATCCTATCATCTATTTCTTTTAGTACTATGTGATTCAATTCATCATATCTTCTTGCCTCACCGTCTACTCTTATAAAATACTCTTTATTATTTCTTGAAAAACTCCCGACAGGAAAAGTTTTATTCGACTCTTCAATAGTTCTTTTTATTCCGTTAAAGCCAAGGTTATACCTTAGGAGTTTCTCGGGAGAAATTTTAATCTTTATCTCAGGCTTTTTAAAACCGGTAAAAGATACTCTCGAAATACCTTCAATTCTCTCCAACTGGGATTTAATCGTATATTCCAGAAGAAAGAACATCCGTTCAGAATCAATAAGTTCAGGGAGAATTAATATGCCCATAACGGGAAATCTAGAGGAGTGAAAATCCAGGATTATTGGTCTACCAACTTCCCTTGGCAAATATCCAGATAAAAGATCGAGTCTTTCCCTGAGTTCTATTCGCGCCAGACTGAGATTTGTTCCCCAGTGATATATTATCTGCACCACACTAAGACCTTCTCTGGATATTGATGTAACTTTTTTAACTCCTTTAAGCGGTGAAATCGCCTGTTCAACCTGTTTGGTAACTACGTTTGCTATCTTTTCTGGGGACGCATAGGGATAAGAAGTTATGACCCTGAGCTCCGGATACACTATTTCTGGCATTAGGTTAAAATTCAGGTAGATAAGGCTGACCACACCAAATACAGTTATTCCGATCCAGATAAGCCATATCGAAACCCTGTTTTTAGAATAAAAGGAAGAGATTGGTTTTTCTCCTTATCAGAATCAAAAAATGCCAAAAAATAACCATTTTACTATTAAATTGGACTCAGTCAATATTGTGAACTGCCATAATCGATTTATTTAAACCAATACGCACTTTTTGGGGAAGCCATGGACAGCATTCAAAAAGGAAGGATCAATTATAGTTGCCCTAGAAAGCACTTCCCAGCATTAAAGGTTTTGGTGGAGGTAAAAAACAAATACTATCTTTTTATCCCTAACAGGACAAACATATAGAATATAAATATTTTAACCTATATTTATAATAATGCAAGTAAAAAAGCCAAAATTTATTAAAAAATTATTTATTACTTTAAATTTTTAATTTTTTATAAAAATCCAACTTACTCCTGAATGATCTTATTTTTCTGAATAACTGGATAAAACCTCCTCTACCTCCCTGGCCTTTATTCTATAGTACTTATGAGCTCTCTTAAGACCAAATAAATTATACACTCCTATATACATATAACCATCCTCCGGATCTACCACCACATCTGCCATTATAGGACCGGTTTCATCAAGTTTTTCACCTACCATTTCTTTAAACTCATCAAAAGCTGGTGCCTGATATATTTTGTATATCTTGTCCTCCCACCAGTCGTATGCATATACTCCACCATCAATGAAGCTCATGAAAATGTATCTTTTGTTGAGTGAGATATCATATTTTAGATAGTAACTGTCAAAAATGAAGGTAGTTAAATTGTAGTCATCACTATCCCATATTATTACTTCTTTTTTAAGTATATTGTATTTATATATTCTGAAACATGTATGGAGAGATTCATTCTCTCTATATATGTAATCCTTATCATGATACATACCAAATACTATGAACCATTCCCCTTTAACAAATAGCAGTTTATATTCGCTAATGCTCACCATTTTATCAGGAATTTCATTTTCTAACTCGATAATCGTTTTAATTTCCATAGTTGAAGCATCATATATGTCTATATTCGATGAATATCGCAATAAAACGAAATCTTCATCATTACCAAACATTACCATATATTTTGGCGGATCCTCTCTATAACTATATTCATTAATAATTATAAATCCATCTACAGACTGAATAGTATTGTTATTGATTTCTATCTTATCATTGTATTCACCATATCCTTCGTATATTCTTTCTAAATT
>CAZFGQ010000091.1:5938-10295 GCA_964518675.1 uncultured Spirochaetota bacterium | reverse complement strand
TGACTGGTTATGGTACAATAGAGACTGCTGTTAGATCAATGCAGTACGGTGCCGAAGATTATCTGTTGAAACCATTTAAGAAATTGAATGAACTGGATATTGTAATACAGCGGGTGTTGAGATATAAAACCCTGGAAGATGAAAATAGAATTCTCAGAGAACAGGTGGAATTGCAGTATGATGTAACCAATATTATTGGTAAAAGTAAAAATATGATAGAGTTGTTTAAACTTGTGAAAAAGGTTGCTCCCCTTGATTGTACGGTTCTTATAGAAGGTGAGAGTGGAACTGGAAAGGAATTGATAGCCAGAGCCATTCATCAGAATAGTCCGAGGGCTACCAGGCGGTTTGTGGCAATTAACTGCGCCGCAATACCGGTAAACTTGCTTGAGAGTGAATTGTTTGGATATGAGAAAGGTGCATACACTGGAGCACTTGAGAGAAAAAAAGGTTATTTTGAGGTTGCTGATGGTGGGACTCTTCTCCTCGATGAGATAAGTGAGATGCCTCTTGAATTACAGGCGAAACTTTTAAGGGTATTGCAGGATAAAACCTTTCAACGTGTGGGAAGCACTGACGATATCAGAGTTGATGTAAGAATAATTGCTTCGACCAATAAAAAGCTTGAAGACGAGGTAACTCAGGGAAGGTTCAGGAAAGACCTTTACTATAGGATAAATGTGATTAAGATAACAGTTCCGCCTTTAAGGGAAAGAAAAGACGATATTCCCCTTCTCGTTCAATATTTTCTGGAAAAACATTCAAAAAAAATTGGGAAAAGAATACATTGCGTTTCAGATGAAGCTATGAATTATCTTATTAAGTATAACTGGGATGGGAATGTGCGAGAGCTTGAAAATGTGATAGAGCGGGCTGTTGTCCTTGCTGAAAGTGAGATAATAACTGTAAATGAGTTACCGGATTTTCTCAGTGTTGATTTAATGAAAAACAACAGTGATATTTTTACAAAATCTTACTATGAGGCAAGGCAGGAGTTTGATCTTAAATATTTTATGCATTTACTTAAAAGGACAAAGGGTAATATTTCCGAGGTATCGAGGCTTGCCCAGATTCCGAGACAGAATGTTTATGAGAAGATTAAGAAACTGAAAATTGATGTTTCAAGTTTTAGATGATTCTTTAGGTTAATCAATTATTGTAAGTAGTTTTTCGACCATTTATTGTTTTGTAGTGCAGTACCATCATATATAGATTAAAACAATATGTTAAAATAACATGCACCACTATTTCTGAGAGTATTGCCCAGCCATAGCTCTTGTATAGCCTGCATTGTCAAAAAATAATTACATGTAACAATATTTAGACATTTTTCAGAGTTTACTATTGTGTCAAAGTACTCTTTCTAATATTATAAAGCAATGTTGTAACTATTTGATATATAAGCAATTATAATCTTCCATAAAGTTATTTTTTTATGCACCGGCTTTAATACATTCTGGCACCGGGTTTGCTTATTTCTTTGCAAAAACATTTGCTCATTAAAAATCATAAAGGTGAAGATTAATTCCAGAACGTAAGGAGGGTGTGTCTCTATGGGGGCAAATGGAAAAAAGATATTAATTGTAGATGATGCTGCTTTTATAAGAACAATGGTAAAAGATATCCTTGTACCCAGAGGGTTTGAGATAGTTGGAGAAGCTACAAATGGCAATGAGGCGGTTAAAAAGTATATGGAATTGAAACCTGACCTGGTGACAATGGATATTACAATGCGAGAGAAGGATGGGTTGGAAGCTGCCAGAGAAATTCTACAGAAAGATCCAAATGCAAGAATTATTATGGTAACGGCTCTTGGTCAGGAGCAGTTGTTAATAGAATCATTCAAAATTGGCGTAAAAGATTTTGTGGTGAAACCTTTCGAACCTGAAAGAATACTTTCGGCGGTTGAGAAGGCTTTGTCATGAAAGGTTATAAATCAACCATAAAGGAGTGGAGAAGATGAAAATTAGTGCAAAGTATGTGAATCCGTTTATAGAGGCAGGGATAAATGTAATAAAACAAATCGCTAATATACAGGTAAGACGGGGTCATCTTTCCTATAAATCAAGACCTGAACCTTCTTACGGTGTTTGTATAATCATAGGGGTGTATGGTTTCCTGATAGGTCAGGTGGTGTATAGTATGAAGGAGGAGGTTGCAAGAAGGCTTGTCGATAAAATGCTTCAGGGAAAATCTCCCCACGAAAAGGAGATTCTCTTTATTGATACACTTGGGGAACTTGCCAATATGATCACAGGTAATGCAACTGCTCTATTGAATCAAAGGAAAGATTATAGTTTAAAGATCACAACCCCTGCTATTGCAACCGGTGATAATCTGAGTGTAAGTCTTATTCCCAAACCAGCCCTTATACTTGGACTTATTACCCCTTATGGACCTGTTGAGATAACAATAGCACTTGAGGAGAGGGAAGTACTTGATGAAATAAGTCAGAAAGAAGGGGCTTTAAACGAACTCTAAAGGTTAGGGGGTAGTATTTGTGGACAGCGGTGATATGAAGGAGGAATATAAGGAACTTTTTCTAGAGGAATCGGAAGACCAGCTTAGAGAATGGGAAGAAGGCCTATTGGAACTCGAAAAAAATCCAGAAGATAAGGAACTTATAGATAAGATATTCAGGGCGATACATACGCTAAAGGGATCAGCCGGTTTTGTAGGTTTTGAAGAGCTCCAGAGGATTACGCATGATATTGAGTCTGAACTTCAGGGTGTAAGGGATGGAAAAATTGCGATTTCTCAGGAAATAATAGAGATTTTATTTGAAGCTCTTGATATCTGCCAGAAAATGATAGAGGCTTTTGGGGAAAAGAGAGAAATTGATGTTGATATCAATGATTTTCTTACTAGGATACGATCTTTTGAAAACGTAAAACCCCATCAAAGTGATAAAGAGAGACAGAGTACTGGAAATGATAGGGCAGAGCCGGATAAAAATGGTGATAAAACATATGTTATTGATCTTGAGATAGAAGCTCCTCAGAGAGAAGCCTATCTAAGGGCACTACTCCTTAAAAGTAGAATCGAAGAGATTGGTCAGATTGTCAGTATAAATCCTCCTATTGAGGATATTGGTGGCGTTGGGGATGATTTCAGTATAAGGATCACTGTCAAAACTACCCATAGTTATGAGGATGTTACCAATGCGGTCAATATCGATCTTGTGAAAGTTAATGAGATTAAATCTTCTGGAGAGATCCAAATAGCTGAAGAAGATAAAGGGGAAGAAAAAGAGTTAGAAGATAAGCAAAAAGAGGAAATATCCATTAATGGTGATGAAAAAACTGATTCTGTATCTGATGGAGAAGTTGAAAAGAAAAAAGTCTCGAACAGAATTGTGGCGGATAAAAAATTGACCGGTGTTGAAGAAGTGGTGAGAGTGCCGGTTGAAAAACTGGATGTGATGCTGAATCTTGTTGGTGAGCTGGTAGTTCAGAACTCTGGATTTATGTCGGTTACCTCCAGGTTAAAGGGTACTTATGGCAGGAATTATCTCGTTATGGAGCTTGAAGAAAAAACAGAGAGTCTTGCTAAGATAGCGAGAGACCTTCAGGATGCTGTTATGAAGGTGCGAATGTTACCTGTGGGTTCAGTATTTAACAGGTTTTACAGGGTTGTGAGGGATCTTGCGAGGGTACGAAATAAGGATATTGATCTTGCCATATCTGGTGAGGATACTGAGATAGACAAAAAGATAATAGACAGGATTGGTGAACCGCTTGTCCATCTGGTAAGAAATGCAGTTGACCATGGTATAGAGACAAAGGAGGAAAGAATCAGAATGGGAAAGCCGGAGAAAGGTTTAATAAGCATGAGTGCATATCAGGAGGGGGATCATATATGTATAGAGGTTTCTGACGATGGTAGAGGTCTTGATAGGGAAAAGATACTGGAAAAGGCGTTTGAAAAAGGATTAATTCGGGCAAAAGATGCTGAAGATATGAGCAATGAAGAGGTTTACCAGATGATTTTTCTCCCGGGGTTCAGTACTGCCAGTGAAATAACGGATATTTCGGGAAGGGGTGTTGGGCTTGATGTGGTTAAGAGTACAGTAGAGGAAATGGGTGGTTCTGTATACATAAGTTCCAGGAAGGGCAGGGGAACCACAGTTAAACTCACATTGCCGCTTACCATGGCCATTGTATCGGCGATACTTGTGGAATCTGATCATTCGCTGTTTGCCATTCCTCTTTCCTCTGTTCGGGAAGTTATAAAGATAAGTGTAAAGGATTTTAAGACAATTCAAACCAGCAGGGTAATTAAACTCAGAGATGAGGTTGTCACTGTTGTTTATCTGAGTGAATTACTGGGGATTTCAGGAAATGGACATGGGTATTTG
>CAZFGQ010000091.1:0-5838 GCA_964518675.1 uncultured Spirochaetota bacterium | reverse complement strand
CATCCGCCATTTTAGAAATGGCTAATATACTTTCTGCTTCATTTATAAACTCTGTTGCTGAGAGTGCTGAAATAAAAGTTATGAGTAAAGTACCTGAAATTAGCATAGATATGTGTCAGTCAGTTATTGACTCAATACTTATAAGGTTTAACAGGCCTGGAAACAAATTATTACTTACAAAAGCCGAAATCTACCTTTCAGAGGAGGAACAGGCTGTTTGTTATATCCTGTTGTTTATTGAGGATGACTCCATGAGCAGGATCCTGAAAAGTGTAGAGAACTCAAAAATTCGGAAGTAATAACAAAACGCCAGGAGCAACAGGGGAGTTTTAGAAGAATGGCGGAGAGAATCATTATTGTAAAGATGGGTGAGATGGCTGTTGTGTCGGATGGGATAAAAGATGTTAAGATACTGAAAACCACTCTTGGATCGTGCATTGGTATAGTTTTAACAGATCGAAAGAGAAATGTTAGTGGTTTATCTCATATTATGTTGCCCAGCAGGAGTAAAGATGATCCAGTTCTCGGAAAATATGCCGATACCGCAATTCCCCTTCTGATAGAGAAAATAGAGAAGAGGGGTGGAAAGATTAATAATTTAAAGGCTTATGTTGTGGGTGGAGCAACAATGTTTGGGAATGGGGACTTAATGTTAAATATCGGGATGCGTAACTATGAAGTGGTAAAAGCAATACTTGAAAAGTACGATATCCCAATAGTTTACGAGGACGTTGGTGGAAACAGTGGTAGAACGGTAACATATAATCACAATTATGATGAAATACATGTAAAAACTCTATCCAAAGGGGTTAAGAACAGAAAGGAGGTTGAGGTTTAATGGTGGGCTTGAAAGTGAAGATGTTTGAACCTCTCTCTGATGAACTGTTTTCCAGGTTTCGAGAATTGATATACCGTGAAACAGGAATAGCAATGAAGGAGAATAAACGTATACTTCTGGCAAATCGTTTGAGAAAGAGGGTGCTTGAGCTGGGTCTGGATAGTTATGATGATTACTACAGATATCTGACATCAAATCCTAAAGGTCGTAGTGAAATAATAAACTTCATTGATGCTATAAGTACAAATGAAACCTACTTTTTCAGGGGTAACAATCATTTTGAAGCTTTAGCTGATGTGGTGTTACCTGAATTATTTAGGAAAAGGAAGCTGATTAAGGCATGGAGTGCCGGATGTTCAACGGGAGAAGAACCATATACTATGAGCATTGTGGCTCTTGAGGCTAAAAAGAAACATTCATGGAATGGTAAATTCAAGATTATAGCTACTGATATCAGTAAGGAGGTTCTTAACAGGGCAATCGAGGGAGTTTATACTGGAAGAACAATGAGATTTCTGCCTGAAGAAATAAAGCAAAGGTATTTTGAACATATTGGAGATGATAAGTATAGGGTTTGTGAAATGTTGAAGAGAAATGTTTCGTTTATCAGGCATAATCTTCTGAAGGATCCACCTCCTTATGATGGTTTTGACTTTATATTTTGCAGAAATGTAATGATTTACTTTGATCGCGAAACTCAGAAAAAGATTGTTGAGGATGTTTTTGCAAATGCAATTAAACCCGATGGATACCTTTTTATTGGACACTCTGAATCACTGATAGGTAAAACGGAGAAATTCAAATACGCTCATATAATGAAGGCTCCAATTTATCGTCCTGCAATCGGAGATCAATTATCTATCCATACAAGGGAGGGCTGATTTTATGATCAGGGTCATGGTTGTGGACGATTCGCCATTGGTCAGGAAGATTGCAACGGACATACTGAATAGTGATCCAGAAATTGAAGTTGTGGCAACTGCATCTACAGCCGAATTTGCTTTAAAAAAATTATCGAGGGTTAATCCAGATGTAATCACCATGGATATTGAGATGCCTGGAATTGGAGGTATCGAGGCAATTAAAAGAATTATGAGTGAGAGACCCACACCAATTGTTGTATTGAGTGCATTTGCAAAACGAGGGGCAGAACTAACACTTCAGGCCCTTGAAAGCGGAGCTGTGGATTTTATACTGAAACCCAGTTTTTCAATGTCCGGAGGGATTAATGATATTTCAAGTGAGCTCATTGAAAAGGTAAGGAATGCTGCAAGGATAAGGGTATCAAAAATTAGAGATACATTAGAAGATAGGCATGAAAGGTCTGTGTCTTACTCTGGGATTGTTAAAAAAACAGGCAGTGATTTCAAAGGCTCAGATTATAAGATTGTGGCTTTTGGTACTTCAACTGGTGGTCCTGTAGCGCTGAAGGAGGTTCTAAGCAAATTACCTCAAAATTTCCCGGTTGGGATAGTTGTTGTTCAGCATATGCCACCGGTCTTTACCAGGGCTTTTGCCGGGAGACTTGATTCAATATGTCAGCTTGAAGTGCGTGAGGCAATTGATGGAGATCTTATTTTGCCTGGAAGGGTTTTAATAGCACCGGGAGATTATCATATGACGGTTCTGAAGGATTCGGACAGATCATTTGTGAAATTACATAAGTGGGACCCAGTTTCTGGACACAGACCATCGGTTGATGTTCTTATGCATTCTGTGGCGAGAGAGTACGGCAGTAGTGCTATAGCAGTTATAATGACCGGTATGGGAAGAGATGGTGCAGAGGGAATAAAAGAACTTAAATCCAGGGGTGGTTGGATTATATCCCAGGATAGGGATAGCTCTGTCATTTTTGGAATGAATGGAGAGGTTATAAAAAATGGTGATGCTGATGAGATTGTACCACTTAATTGTATAGCTGATAGTCTTATTAAAAGGGTGGGGATGAAGTTGGAAATAGCAATGTGAGTAAGTGTTTAAAGGAGGGAAAGGGATTATGAATCTTAGGAAGTATTATGATCTGGATAAGATAATTAATAGAAGCGCAGAGTTAGTTTACAGGAGGGTAGAAAAACTATTGGAAGAAAGGAATGATTTTTGTAAGTGTGAGAACTGTGTTCTTGATTTAATTGCCTATACACTTAACCATGTTACACCACTGTATATGACATCACTGCTTGGGCCTCTGGATAATGGCAGAAAGGAAAAGAAAATAAATACTGAGATTGAAGTAGCATTGGAGGCTGGTATAAAGAGAATAAAAGCTCATCCTCATCACGAAGATTATTCTGATATTAAAATGAAACAGCGGTGAGTCATTTGGAAAATTTAGATACTGAGTGTTTTCATAATATGGGTAATAGGAAAATTGGAGAAATGAAGGAGGGTAAAGATGGATGCTAATAGTATAATTATTGATAAGATTGATGAAGTTGACCAGATTATAACATTTCGAATTGAAGACGAGGAGTATGGATTGGAGATACTGAAAGTCAAAGAGGTTATACGAATTAAAGAGATAACTCGTCTTCCAAAAGCACCCAGCTTTGTAAAAGGGGTGATAAATCTCAGGGGTGATGTAATACCAATTATAGATCTGAGGGATAAATTTGGACTCTCACAACGAGAATATTCAGAGATGACAAGAGTGATAGTTGCAGAGGTTGATAATAAATCAATCGGGATGGTGGTAGACAGTGTTAGTCATGTGATAAGAATAAGCTCTGATCAAATAGACCCTTCACCTCTTATAAGTGGACTTGCAAGTGAGTACGTAAGGGGAGTCGTGAAGCTCGGTGAAAGACTGATCGTTTTACTGAACATAGACAAGATTCTTACCACTGAGGAAAAGATCGAACTTGAAAAAATAAATAAGATTAAAACCTGACATTAAAAATAAAAAAAATTAGAATGGAAGGAGGTAAAAAATGTTAAAGAACATAAAACTTGGTGGGAAGATGGCAATTGGATTTGGATTGCTTATTCTGATTATGGGAGTGGTTGGTTCTATGGCTGTTCTCCAGATGATGGGAATGAGGGAGAAGGCTTCTCATATAGCAGATGTGCTTGTTCCTCAGGTTGAAAATGCAAGTAACATCGAACGATCTTCACTTTTAACAATGTATAATATGAGAGCCTATTCACTGACAGAGGATAGTAAATATTTGAAAGAGGGTAGAAATAATCTTGATAAAGTAGACAAGAATATCGAACAGGCGAGAAAACATTTTCAGAATTTTGGCGATAGAATGACTGGAGAGGGAGAGCTTAAAAAGATATTTTCTTATGCGGGCGAGTATCGTGAAGCGGCAAATACCGTTGAGAAATATACACAGGTGATTGCAGATAAAAGAAAGATCGTTGATGATGCAAGTGGCAGGTTGATTAATGGGCTTGTGGAATACCTTGCTGCTGAAAATGCAATGCTTGATAGAGAGATTAAGAACTCAGGGGCAAAGAATGTGAAGGCATTGCTGGAAAGGGTGAGAAAGATCGCGTTACTAACTGAAATAATAAGCTTTTCAAGTGAGGTGGTTACCGAGACTTACAGGGCTCAGGCAAGCAGGGATATTGAGGTAGCTGTCAAAGTAATGAGCAATTTTGATTCAATAGAAAAGAATCTTAAAGAATTAAAATCCATAACAAGGGAATCAGCTTATATCAAAAAACTTGAGCAGACAAATAAGGCTTCTGAGGATTACAAGATTGCTATGGAAGAACTGATAAGTAGCTGGCAGGCTTTAAATCTTGCCAATGAGAAACTTGAGAACAAGGGTAATAGTATTATAGCCTCTGTGGAAAAATTAACTCAGGATGGTATGGCTGACACTGTTAGAATTTCATCGCTATCAGTTAAAGCCCTTGGAAAGGCAATTCTGATAACACTTGGTGGTTTGTTGTTTGCTGTGGCGATTGGTGTTGCGCTTGCTATTCTAATCTCGAGAAGCATCAGTAAACCTGTGAGATTGGCTGTAAACTTTGCAAGAGCGATTGCAGATAAAGATCTTACACGTCGCCTTGAGCTCAACAGGAAGGATGAAATGGGTGAGCTGGCAAATTCATTAAATGAGATGGCTGATAATCTCAAGAGTATGACCCTCCAGATACAGGAAGGGGCTGAACAGGTGGCTTCTTCAAGTGAGCAACTCTCGGCAAGTGCCCAGCAGCTCGCTGAAGGTGCACAAAATCAGGCATCTTCTCTGGAAGAAACGAGTGCTTCGATTGAGGAATTAACGGCATCGATAGAACAGGTTGCTGATCATGCCCAATCGCAGGCTGCCTCAGTTGAGGAAAGTACAAGCAGTATGGAAGAAATAAGATCTGGGACAGATGAGGTTTCTAAAACTCTTACCACAGTTTCTGATAGTGCCAGAGAGGCTGTTGAGCAGGCAAAGGAAGGGGCTGAACAGGTAAAAGAAACCGTGGAAGCGATCAAGAGAATTTCAGAAGGTTCTGAAAAGATTGTTGAGATTGTTAACGTTATCTCAGATATTGCGGATCAAACAAATCTTCTCGCATTGAATGCTTCAATTGAGGCTGCAAGGGCTGGCGAACATGGCAGAGGATTTGCGGTTGTTGCTGATGAGGTATCAAAGCTGGCCGACAGGAGTGCTGCGTCAACAAAAGAGATTGAAGAATTGATCAAAGAAATTGAGAGGCTTGTAAAATCAGGTGTTGAGGTAGCTGAAAAATCAGGTAAATCAATGGAAAATATTATTAATGGTTCTCAGCGTGCTTATGAAATGGTCGAAGCTCTTGCCAGGACTATTGAACAAACGATAAATGGGATAAAAGAGGTTGCAAAAGCCACTGAGAACATTAATGAAATGAGCCAGTCAATAAGTGCTGCCACTGAGGAACAAACTACCAATGCCAAGCAGGTTGCAAAAGCAATTGAAAGCATTAACGAGATTACACAGCAAAATGCTTCGGCAGCTGAGCAGATGGCGGCCTCTACCGAACAACTTTCAAGTATGGCCCAGGAGTTACAGGCTATAGT
Source organism: uncultured Spirochaetota bacterium (assembly GCA_964518675.1). Lineage (GTDB taxonomy): Bacteria > Spirochaetota > B62-G9 > B62-G9 > CAZFGQ01 > CAZFGQ01. The sequence goes on along the minus strand of CAZFGQ010000091.1, from coordinate 1 downwards.
T
>CAZFGQ010000090.1:0-10457 GCA_964518675.1 uncultured Spirochaetota bacterium | reverse complement strand
CAAAATTAAATCCATCCGAACTTTTTGCAATACCGATCACACCTGTAAGACTGCTCTCGTACGATTCTCCTCTAAAGAACATGTTATACTGGTTGTTCTCCTTAATGACAGCCGGGTTGTATGCGGCTTTTGAATAGAAGCCGCTACCCGGCTTGAGAATTGGATTTTTTTCATACTCTACAAAAGGTCCGATCATTTTGCAAACCCGTCATCACGCGGATTTGGTATTAATATGGGTTTCCGATTTTCTTTTTATTTTTTTGCTGGGATTTTTAGCAGTTGTGCTATCCGGATTTTTGTTAAGAGCATTTTCAATAGTGGTCATCTTGGAATTTGTATTGAATCGAGCAAAATCGAAAATGGATACGGTTTGAGATGTTCTTGTTCTCAACGAATCGAATAGTTCTAAAAACTTTTCTCCTATTTTTTCAGGCGAATGATCTGTTACATACTTCTCAGCTGCTTTTAATGATTCTCTTACCCACTTTTCTTCATTGAAAATTCCCATTAGTTTTTTGGTAAAATCCTTAAGCCCACGAAATTTTATAACCTCGTTGTTCAGTGTTTCAAAGAAGTTTGTATCAGAAACCAGTAATGGGCATCCTGCTCCCATACAAAGGTATGCGGTTGATGAGACAACAACAGCATCTGCAGTGTCCTTATGTATTAGAAGTACATCTGAAGCATGGAGATATTTATATAATTCGTCTATTGTTATTGGACCTGGTCTCAAATCGATGAAGTCATACCTGCTCTTAAGCACGGAGAATAACTCGTACCAGTCTTTTACGCTGGTTATTGTAAGAAATATAAGCGGATCCCTGCTGTTTATCCTGTTCAGTGTTGGCAAATAGTGAATGTGTCTGAAAACACCTATTCCGTAATTAAAGATTATCTTTCTGTTAGCAGGAAGATTGAGTTTTTCGCGAGCATTCAATCTGTTGCCCTTTTTTACTGGATGACATGGATAGGGTATGATGTAGATTTTTTCTTCCGGGAATATGTTTTTTAGAAAGTTTTTATATCTTTTGTCGAAGCAAACAACTGCATCCCAGTCAAACATGTAGAAGTGAGGGTTTTTTGGTGGTCCACCTTCGTGAATAACCAGAACCGTAGGAGATTTTTTCCGTATTATAGGATAAACCCTTAAGAAGTCTTCCATTGGTAGCATTTCAAGGTTTTGTACAACAAATACATCACATTCATCGTTTATAAAGGGTTCATGATCGAAAACGGGCTCGGCTGAACCCCTCCACCCTTCTCCAAGGGTGTAACACCTCCTGACAAAGACATCATCTTTCTGGATGATGTTGTCGAGGTTTGTTTCAATGGGTGCAAGAATCTCCACATCATGCCCCATTTGTACCCATGCTCTTCCAACAAGTTCGGCATGGGTTGAGACCCCGCAGGAAACATTCCACCGGCTCATCATTTTTATTTTCATAGCCCACCTCCCGGTGGTGTGTTTGGGTGATTGATAAAATCTTTAATCATAATGAATTATCTTTGCATAAATGGGAGATAATAAGTCAGTAAGAAAATAGATTGAGACTCTTTAATGTAAAGATAAGTATGTGTGGTATAGTAAGAATGACTCATTTAAAATTTATTATAAATGTTTTATCCCTGAAAAGCGAAAATTGGATAAAAATATGCAGGACTTATTATTTTGCTAAAATCTGAAATTAAAAATGGCAAAGTCTAAAATTTCCCGTAAAAATAAAAATGTTTGTGCTGAATATCCAAGAGATCAAATTATAAGCAAGCTCGATTGTGTCTAAAATCTCACGTAAAAATGAAAATATTTGTATAGCAGTCTCTTTTGATGTGGATCCATCCTTGTTCTATTCCCATTCAGGCTTAGTTTTTGTCTTTAAATGTAAATGGAATATTAGTATTATTTAATTCAGGTAGGAGCTCATAAAGGATTAATAAAATTATTTACTTTTGGTTAAAAAGTTTATGAAACATACTTTTAAGAATGAAAGAGAAAATGCAGATGATATTCAGCTTGCTTTACGAGAAAGGGTCAAAGAACTCACATGTCTGTATGGGATAGCCAAGGTTTCAGAAAACCCTGATGCCCCGCTGGACAAAATCATCCAGGAAATAGTTGAATTGTTACCTCCTGCATGGCAATATCCTGAGATAGCTTCTGCAAGAATTGTGTTGGGAGATAAAACCTTTACCACAAGGAATTTCAGTGATGTGGGGCCAAGTCAAAAGGCTACAATAGTTGTTGAAGGCAAAGAAATTGGGAGTGTGGAGATATTTTACAATATAAAAGAGAAGAACTTAAAGCAGAATCCTTTTTTGGAAGAAGAGGATAAGCTTATTCAGGAGATTGCGCGTCAGATTGGTATTATTGTGGAGAGGAGAAAGGCACAGGAAGAAAAAGAGCGGCTCCAGGAACAGCTTTTACATGCGGATAGACTTGCTACAATTGGACAACTTTCAGCAGGTATTGCCCATGAATTAAATGAACCTCTGAACAATATACTTGGATTTGCTCAGTTGATAAAAAACTCCAGAGATGTTTCAAAGCAAATCAAAGAGGATGTGGAAAAAATCATTAAATCCTCACTATTTGCCAGAGAGATTATAAGAAAATTGTTGATTTTTTCTCGTCAATTGCCGGCTCGAAAGGAAAAGTTAAATGTAAGCGATCTTATCAAAGAGAGCGTATCCTTTTTCTCATTGCAGTGTTCAAAATACAATATCGATTTATCGCTTGAACTGGATGAGAATATACCTGAAACTGTAGGTGATGGTGCTCAATTGACGCAGGTGATAGTGAATCTGGGAGTGAATGCTGTACAGGCCATGGAAGAGAAAGGTGGCAAATTGACTATAAAAACCTATAGTGATGATGAGTGGGTATACATTGAGGTAAAAGATACAGGTAAAGGTATAGCAAATGAGATTAAAGATCGCATTTTTCTTCCATTCTTTACAACAAAAGGTGTGGATAAAGGAACGGGTTTGGGATTATCGGTTGTTCACGGGATAATATCTTCTCATGGTGGGTCTATAAAAGTGATAAGTTCTCCTGGGAAAGGCTCAAGGTTTATTATTCAGCTTCCAATTTCATGAGAATATAAACGAGTATCGAGTTTTCTGAAATATAGAAGTCCGAATGCATAATAGAATTAGAAATGTTACAGTGACGGTGAACCTAGAATAATTTGAATAAATATTTGTCGATTTCTTTACTTTGTATCTATAATTTGCGTTTCAAAATGAAAATTCGAAGTTCGCCCCAGTAACAATTTTAAAATCAGGAAGAATATAATTAAGTTTAGATAAATGACTATATAAGATCAAATGTTAGCTTAAGATCAGGTAAAAAAATGCAGGAAAAAGAAAAGATTCTTGTGGTCGATGACTCGCTTGATACGCAAGAAATATTAAAAAGAACACTTTCCCGTAAAGGTTATGTAGTGTTCACTGTTTCTGGAGTTGAACAGGCTGTCAGATTGTTAAGAGAAAAATCTTTTGATCTTGTGATAACCGATTTGAAATTGAAGGGTACTGGAGGCATAGAATTTGTAAGGCATATTGTCTCCAATTATAAGGATGTTGAGGTTATGATGATAACAGGTTATCCTTCAATTGAAAGTGCCGTGCAAGCCGTTAAGGAAGGAGCAAGCGATTATCTTGTCAAACCATTCACAGATGAGGAGCTATTTTCCACCGTTGAAAATATCCTTGAGAAAGTGAGACTTAGAAAGCTCTCTCTCGATAGATCAAACGGTAAAAGTTTTGAGAAATATGGCATTATTGGAAAATCGGATGCCATGAGAAAAGTGTTTGAAATAATAGAAAAATCGTCAAAAACTGATTTCACAGTTCTGATCACGGGGGAAAGCGGAACGGGAAAAGAATTGGTGGCAAGAGCGATTCATTATTCAGGCCCAAGAGCTAACGCTCCTTTTGTTCCTGTGAATTGTGGCGGAATCCCTGAGGAGTTACTGGAGAGCGAGCTCTTTGGTTTCATGAAAGGATCTTTCACTGGAGCTATGGAATCTCGAGCCGGGTTTTTCCAGACCGCAGATGGGGGCACAATTTTCCTGGATGAAGTTTCAGAGATGAGTGTATCAATGCAGGCCAAACTATTGAGGGTTCTCCAGGACAGGGAAGTATATATGATAGGCAGTAGAAAACCCTATAAGGTAAATGTCAGAGTTATAGCCGCGACTAATAAAAACTTAAGCAGGTTGATAGAAAAGGGTACCTTTAGAGAAGATCTTTATTACAGGATAAATATGATAAACATTGAAATCCCACCCTTACGGGATAGAGGCGATGATATAATACTCTTAACAAATTATTTCGCCAGAAAATTTTCAGAAGAGCTTGAAAAACCTGTACCTAGATTTACTGATGAAGCACTGATGTACTTTAAACGTTACCATTGGCCTGGAAATGTGCGGGAGCTCGAGAATGTTGTGGGAAGGCTTGTTCTGATGTGTGAATCTGATGTTATAGATGTTCCTGATCTTCCCTCAGTGATGAGATTTTCCATCAGGGAGAAAAAGGATTTAACAAAATCGCTTGCAGAAGTTGAAGTTGAATATATTAAAAATGTACTTGAGAGCGTAAATGGAAATAAGTCCATCGCAGCGAAAATTCTGAAGATAGATAGAAAAACATTGACCAATAAATTAAAGACCCTGGGTAGTGGTTAAATGAATGAATTGTCAAAATGGGGAATTTTTCCTCAATGGGTAATTTTTCCTGCTTTATAGTGCAGGATGAAATTATTTTTTCATTTTTACAGATGTAAACCGATGAATATGGATGTTATTTTTTATTTAGAATTACTTTTAAATGTAAAAAGTCCTAACTGCTTGAAATATAATAAATTGTGACAGCCTTCCTCATTTTTCATCTTTTATTTTCGATAACTGTCTAGCTTTAATTACCATCAGATATGCTGAATATCCTCAGGATGGCATATGTATTGCATCGATAATATAAAAACAATGAGGGTGGATACAATGATTGAAAAGAATTATAAATTGGAGAGTTCTATCAATACTGAAGTTAGTGCCTCAGATGAAAGCTCCCATGAATATGGAAGTATATGTGAAATATGTAAAAAAAGAGCTTCCTGCACTTTTATAAAGAATGCTCTATATCCAATATTTATGTGTGAAGAGTTTGAAATAGACGAAAACATCGATATCGGGGAAATAACCGACCAAAAGAAGAGAAGAATAGAGTATTTGCCGGAGTTTGAGATTACAAATACAACTCAGGAACCATCAGGGTTGTGTGCAAATTGTAGCAAGGTAGATGATTGCACTTACGATAAGCCCCCTGGAGGCGTATGGCACTGTGATGAGTATTGTTGATTTCCTAAAAAATAAAGGGTTCAAACTTTCCTGTGGAGGGGAAATGCACCATCGGTTTCCCCTCCAGTATTATGCTATTTATCTATTTTCATTTAGGATTGGCCAGTTTTGATGCAGAATCCAGAATCTAAAACAAATGTTAGGCAGAGTTTAGATAGGATATTTCCAAAAATCATTGGTGATAGGGATACGGTGATGAAGAGTTTATCTGAGATCGCAAAGAAGTCTGTCTTATCACTTGAAAATCTTGTGAAACTAGAGGAGATTTTACTTGGAACAGGTTATATGACCCCGGAGACTGCAAGGCGTGAGATTGAATGGTTTACAATTGATCTTGGCATTGATTCATACTATTTCAAAACCACGGAAGTTGATGAGATTGCAAAGCATCTTATCGCAATAAGTGCTTCGGAGCTCGTTTCGAGATGTGGTGGTGAAGGAGTAGGAATACAGTTAATGAATGAAAGACCAGATAGAGCTATCTATCTGGTTGAGGATGTTTCTTCGAAGACAGAAGAAATAGAAAAAAGGATTGACAGGAAATACACCCTTTATCGAATGGAAAGTTACAGAACGAAGAATAAAACAGGTAATCACTATCTTCGTTTTTATGTGGTTACTAAACCAACTTTCAAGAACAAAGGAAAAATAAAAGAGTTTGATGATGTTGCAAGTGAGGAGTTTCTTCATCGCTCTTCGGCAGAAACAATCGAGAGGTATAGAGTAGCCTGGGAATCGATGAATAATAGGGAGTCTCCATATATAGCTTTTAGTGATAAACCCGAGACCAACGAAACAAGAGTTATGGTGGGTATACATAGTGGTGAAAACAGGGAGTTTTTGACAAATTTTTCACATCTTTTATATAAGTATAATATCTATTCAAACAGAAAATACAGGGAACCGTTCAGGGACAATAAGAGAATATACACCTTTTATTTTGATAAATTGGATAAAAGATTACTTGAAGAGTTTGCACGGGACCTCAATGCAGTGGTTATGCTCCCCGAACATCCACTGAGCACACTTTTTTATCGGGAAATTTTTTCAGCTCAGGAGGTTATGTACGCAATATCGGCAGCAACTTTTACACACCAATTTTTAACCATACTCACGGATGAATACAGTTTATTGAGTAGTGCTTTGAAAGACCAACCTGAGGCAAAAGGAATCCTGGACAAAATCAAGATAAGACTGGTAAAAGATGCCTTTTCTGATACTCGTATAGCACAGGCTGTATTTGATCATCCCGATATTGTCCTGTTATTATACAGGCATTTTAAGGTTAGACTTTCGCCAGTTGAGATTGTTTCAAGAAGTGCTTCTGGGAAAGGGGATACTGGAGGTAGTAAGACTTTGAAAGATATTGAGAGAGAGATTGAATATCAGATTGAACAGAATGTTCCATCAAGTAAAAACAGAAAAATATTCGGTTACTTTAAAATGTTCAATGAGCTTATTTCAAAAACGAATTTTTTTATGCGCGATAAAACCTGCATGGCATATAGGTTGAACCCCGAGTTTCTCGATCCAGTGGATTTCCCGGAGAAACCTTTTGCAATTTTCTTTTTTGTAGGAAGAGAGTTTATAGGCTTTCATGTAAGATTTAGAGATATTGCAAGGGGAGGTATAAGAATAGTAAAATCTCGTTCTCTCACCACGTACGAAAATAATCTTGATACCGTCTTTATTGAAAATTATAATCTTGCATTGACCCAGCAAAAAAAGAACAAAGACATACCTGAGGGCGGTTCAAAAGGTGTAATTTTACTCCGTCTCCAAAATCAGGAAGAATCTGAAAGGGCATTTAAAAGTTACATTGATGGTATGATGGATATTATTATACCTGATGAAAAAGTTAAGGATCTATATGGAAAGAAAGAAATAATATTCATTGGGCCTGATGAGGGTACCGCAGAGTTGATGAACTGGGCTGCTCTTTATGCTAGAAGGAGAAATTACCGATTCTGGAAAGCCTTCAGCACTGGGAAAGCTCCCGAACTTGGTGGTGTACCGCATGATCTTTACGGTATGACCACTATAGGAATTCATGAATATGTACTTGGATTACTAAAAAAATTGAATCTTGATGAAACTAAAATCACGAAAATACAAACGGGCGGTCCAGATGGGGATCTGGGTAGTAATGAGATTCTCATCTCGAGAGATAAAACAATAGCTGTTATCGATGGGAGTGGGGTACTTTATGATCCAGACGGAATTGACCGCGAAGAGCTCAGGAGGTGCGCTGAACGCAGGGTTATGGTTGAGAAGTTTGACCGGTCAAAGCTTTCATCGAAAGGATTTTTCGTTTCAGTGAATGATAGGGAGGTGGTACTTCCAGATGGAACAGTTGTCCATAATGGAGAGGAGTTCAGAAATAGGTTTCATCTTCATCCTCTCGCAAGGGCAGATCTATTTGTGCCATGTGGGGGTAGACCTGCGGCAATTAATATCAATAACTGGCACCAGCTGTTTGATAAAGACGGGAAACCAAAATTCGGGCTGATAGTGGAGGGAGCCAACTTATTTATTACGGAAGAGGCAAGACTTCGTTTAGAGGAAAATGGAATAATTGTCCTGAAGGATGCTTCAACTAATAAGGGAGGTGTAACCTCCTCTTCCCTGGAGGTTTTGGCTTCACTTGCATTGAATGATGAAGAGTTTGAGAAATATATGGTTGTGAAAAATGGAAATATCCCAGAGTTCAGAAAAGCCTATATTAATGAAATAATTGAGAGGATAAAGGAGAATGCAAGGGCAGAGTTCAATTTAATGTGGAAGGAGCATGAAGAGAAAAACATACCGTTCACGGTACTTTCTAACTCTATTAGTAAAAAAATAAATGATATAACAGATTCGGTGTACAATTCAGAGCTTGTAAGGGATAGGATTTTCATAAGAAAGAGTCTTGAGAATTACATTCCAAGAATTCTATTAAAGACTATCGGTATTGAAGAAATTATGAAGAGAGTTCCAGAGAATTACCTGAGGTCAATAGTTGCAACTCATGTTGCTACTCGGTTTGTTTATACCTATGGAATCGAGGGAAATGAGGTGGATTTTTGTTTATTTCTCAAGGAATTGACGGATTAATTATAATTCTTTTTAAGAATTATATCACCCACATTTACATTTAGATCATTGGCCAGAACATTGCATTTTGCTTTTAGAAGAAAGTAAATATTTTTATCTATCTCTGAAAGTGTTTCGTAATTTCCCTGACCTTTGGCTATGATAAGATCAGCTATTTTGAGTTCATGCCTGAATTCCTCGCTACATGTTTCTAGGATTGTTCCCGGTGCATCACTGCCGTTATCAATTACCCTGACCAGCTTGGTGAGTCCACATTGTTCAGCATCCTCCATGGTTGCATCATTAATAACCGGATGACCCCTTACCACAAGAGTAACTTTTTTTCTGTAATCAGGAATTTCCTCTATTAAAACTCTGTCAAAAACAATCTCCCCGGCGTTATCTGCAATGTACAGTATATTATCTGCAGTTTTAATATCCTTTTCAAATTGATCAAAGTTGTACACCGCAAACGGGCTTTTCAAAGTTTCTTCAATTATTTTATTTAAATGAATCTTATTCTCAGTGGCTGATATTCCAAAATCTATGATGTTACCTGCTATTGCAATTCTAACTGCTGTATCTAGCCTGTTTTCAGATTTTTCCACTATTTCTTTCATATAAGGATAAAGGGACATAGCCTTTTTGTTATATTTCTCCTTTAATTCCTTATAAGGATCGGTATTACCCACGATTCTTCTGATTATTCTGTGAATTTCCATCCCAATATGGGGAGGTGTTTTATCGAATGGAGTTGTTGAAGCTACTTTCAGCGCTTCTCTTACGATTTTTTCTCTTAAAGCAGGATCATCTGTAGCCATTTCGGCTGCCTCAACTGCCTGTCTGGCAAAGCAGGGTATGCATCGAAGATAAATTTTCATTTTTTTCTCTCGAAAATTTATTAATCTTTGAAATATAATAATTTATTAGTATGAAGAATATGTTTATTCCTCCTTCCCATGAAGAAAGAGTAAAAGCAATAGGCCGACTTAATGACCTTCCAATGTTGATTAAAAAAGCATTTGAACCATCCGAGCATTTTAGCCCTATTCCGATGCCTGGACCAGGGGACTGGCTTTCAGTTCACAGAGAGCCGGGGCAGACCTTTGAGGAATATGTGAAGTTGAACCCATTAAAACCTGATAAAGTTAGAAAATTCATTTACATACAACCCATTGGAACATTTATAAGGGGTGTAAATCCTCCAATAAGCTTGCTGGTAAGGTTTACAGAAGCTTTTTTCTGCATGAAGGTCAAATTGCTAAGACCTGTTATGTTAAGCGATATTAGAGTTAAAACAAGAATTAACCCGTATACCGCCAAACGTCAGATTCTGACATCTGATATACTTAATTTTCTGAAAGATGAAAAGCCCGCTGATTCTTTTTGTTTACTTGCCATTACTATGGAGGATCTGTATCCTGAACCTTCCTGGAACTTCGTGTTTGGTCAGGCTTCACTTACAGATCGTGTTGGAGTTTTCAGTTTCGCCCGGTATGACCCTGCTTTTTATGGTGAGGTAAGAGGCTCAGATTACCAGAAGCTTCTTCTGAAAAGAAGTTGTAAGGTGCTTGCCCATGAAACATGCCACATGTTGCTGCTATACCACTGCATATACTTCCATTGTCTGATGAATGGTTCTAACCATCTTCAAGAATCTGATGCGAGGCCCCTTCACCTTTGTCCTGTTTGTTTAAGAAAAGTACACTATTGTATCCAGTTTGACATAATTGAGAGGTACAAAAATCTTCTAAAATTTTATGAAGAGAATGATTTCCGCGAAGAAGCAGAATGGATTTTGGGAAGACTGAGGAATCTGGAAAAATAGTGAGTTTCGCTTGATTATACCTCTTGAAAGTTTGTAAAGCATGAATAAGTCGCTAAGAAATAATTTAATACTGTTTTAATTAGCAATCTTTTATAGTAAAGTATTAATATGTTTATCGTATTTGGTACGGGAAAATAATTAAAATAAAACCAATTACATGATAAAGAGATTAGAAGAAAAATCGGTTTACAAAATCG
>CAZFGQ010000089.1:0-10641 GCA_964518675.1 uncultured Spirochaetota bacterium | reverse complement strand
ATTGTATAAATAGCAAAGTTGATAGATATATTCGAGATAAAATAATGGACTCTAAAAAAAGTGAGCTTGTTTTAAAGGCCGCAATTCTTTACTATGAAGAGATGAAAACCCAAAATGAAATAGCTAAAGAGCTTAATATTTCACGTTCTTATGTTTCACAGCTTTTAAATCATGCAAGAAAAACCGGAATAGTGAAGATATCAATTCAGGTAGACGAGTTTGGGTTAAGAATGATTAAAAGAGAAATAGAGTTTAAGAGATTATTCCCATCTCTTCAACAGGTCTATATAATGCGATCAGATTCAGAAGATTTTACTGCCAACAATCTAGGAAAGTTTGCTGCTCCTTATATTACAGAATTTATTAACAATAGCAAAATAATAGGAATAAATCCAGGATTGTCCGTTGAGCGCACTATAAGACATCTGAAAAACCAGGGCATTCAGGTAAATAAAGAGCATAAAGTTGTACCACTTATGGGTGGTATCGATTTTAATGACAATTCACCTTATGCTCATCCCAATGAAATAACCAAGGAATTAGGAGAGGTTCTCAACTGTGAATACTTTTATTTAAATTGCCCTGCCGTAATTGAACAACGGAATCTTAGAGATCAGCTGATAAAAGAGCGGAGTATATCTGAAGTAATAAAATTATGGGATAATATTGATCTGGCAATTATGGGATTGGGTGTAGCAGATGAAAGATCAAAATTGTTTAAACTTTTCGGTGAAAAATCAAGAAGAAAGATAATTAAAAGCGGAGCTGTAGGAGTAATAAATATAAGTTATTTTGATGAAAACGGTAATTTTATTCCTCTTTACGAGGATCATAAAATAGGGATTACAATAGACAAGCTTAAGAAGATCCCAAAAAAAGTTGTAATCTGTAGTGGAAAATTCAAAGCCAGAGCACTTATCGGGGCATTGAAAGGGAGTTTTATAAATATTCTTATAACAGATTCCCTCACCGCAGATGAAGTAGAGAGATATAAATTGAAATAGATGAAATAGATATAATCATCACTTGACTTAATATTTTTTCATTATCATTTAATATTATTCACATAATACTATTCACAGTAATCTTTATCCTTCAGGGAACCATTCTCCTTCGTCCCTCAAATATTCCATAAACTCGATCACGGCTCCATCTGAAGATTCAAAAAATCCAATTTTTACAAATCCTCCAACAACAAAAGGCTCAACGAGAACTTTCATATTTTTTGAAGCCTCTTCAATACTCTTCACCCTGAATGCAATATGGGGTTTTTCCCGAACTGGGCCTTTTACAGGAGAGTCAGGTTCGTACCTCAACCATTCTATCCTGAATGGATGCTCCTTAGGATTTGTAACCCAGACCTTTGTAGACTCAACCAGATTTTCATCCTTCTTTTTTTCATTTGTTATCAAACCTACATGATCAAACTCCAATTCCATAAAACACCTCCAGCTCTCAATATTTAAAAGATATATACATATTTTGTCAGAATGTACTTAACATCGACTTATCATTAGTAATCAAGATCAATAAGCAATTTCCAAATAAAACATTACACCTTATCTAAAACTCAATCACTCTATTTTCTTTTGCAGATTTCTCAGCTGCTCTTATCGCTTCTACAACGGCTTTTGACTCCTCCGGTGTAATAATATCGGGTTTCTTTCCACTGGCTATGCATTTAAGGAAGTAGTCGAGTTCTTCCTTCAGATATCCCCTTCTCATCCCATGCACCTTTGGCCAGTATGTGGACTGTGGATAACTCAACCCTTTCTTCGTAAGGAGTGTATAATGACCTCCTGAATTATCTATATATATAGCCCCTTCTGTTCCAATGATTTCCATTCTTGCATCGATTGCAAATGGCACATTCTCTGGCAGGCACCATATAGTTTCAACAACAGCAATACACCCATCCTCAAACCTGAACATAGCCCATCCAATATCATCATTGGGCAACTCAGGTCTTGTATTATCAGTCTGGGCATAAACGGATTTGGGTTTTGAACCCGTATACCAGAACATAAGATCAAGATCATGGACACCATCACCGAAGAGGGCGCTGAGTTTCTGCAGGTGGGTTGGTGTTATCCACTTGGCAAGATTTCTCCTGGAATGAATACTCAGTATTTTGCCAATATTTCCATTTTCAATTTCTTCTTTTGCAAGCGCATATACCGTATCAAACCTGCAGATATGTCCGACCATAAAACATTTGTCGGTTTTCTTAACCTCTTCTATAATTGCATCGCACTCTTCAGGGCTATCCGCCATCGGTTTCTCAAGAAATACATGTTTCCCCGCCTTCAGAGCATCAATTGTAGGCTGCAGATGATCCTTTACGTGGGTAACTATGCTGACCATTTCAACATCCTTATCCTCAAGCATCTCATGATAATCTGTGTATGTTTTCGGAACTCCATATTTCTCTGCCACCTCTTTTACCCTGTGCGGCCTCCTGGTACAAACCGCCACGAGGTTTGCCTGAGGTAGCTCCTTGAGTGTATCCACATGATGTTCACCAAACCACCCAAGTCCAATAACCCCACATCCGATCCTATCCATCTTGTAGACCTCCCATAAATATTTTTTGGTTTTATTATCACGAGTTAATCCGACAAAAACTTATTTTATTACGAAGGAATCAACTGTCAAGTAGATTTGGAAATCCTCTAATGAGATAATATTTGTATTGACATATGAATAAAATGATTTAGAATATGGGAATAAAAACCACTGAAGGAGGTTTATATGGAAAAAGGCAACCTTTTCAGAAAGAAACTCACAAGAAGAGAGTTCATTAAAAGAGGTGCAGGTACTGCCGTTGGTATCGGTCTTGGTATCTCCTCACTTGGTACAATCCTTATAGGGGCAGGAGAAAAAAAGAAGGCTAAAGGTGAACTTGATAAGGTTACATGGATAAGCCCAAGGGGTACGCTTGAGGTCATGGATGATTACAATCTGTGGGTCCCAATAGAAATGGGTTATTTCGAAGAACTGGGGCTCGATGTAACACTTGAACCAGGCCCAATGGACGCATTTGCATGCACCAAGTTTGTTGACCAGAATCAGGCCGACCTGGGGTACCCATCACCCGGAATTCTCACAGCGAGCGTAGATCAGGGAATGAACGTAATTATGGCATATGAGATGATGATTGGATCAGTATGGAAGTTTGCAGTTAGACCGGACAGTGACATAAAAAGCCCGAAGGAACTTGCCGGGAAAACAATCGCCCTTGGCGATATGGGCTGGAAAGTAATAGTTGATCCCTTACTTGTAGAGCTTGGCATAGATCCTAACAGCGTAAATTATGTAGCAGCCGGACAGCAGTGGGGCCAGATGGTTGCACAGGGTAAGGCAGATGCAGCCCTGGCATGGCTTGCACTGGACGTACAGTGGGAAGCAGCAGGTATTAAACTAAAATATTTTGAAGGTTCTGACTTTTCAGTTATGCCTTCAAATGGTTACTGTGTGAGGAAAACAGATCTCGATGATCCCAAGAAGAGGGATGTTCTTGTAAGGTTTCTCAAGGGAACATCCATGGGGCTGCACTTTGGCAGGTTTAATCCACAGGCGGCAGCTCAGATCGTTTATGAGAGATTCCCTGCCGTTAGAGAGCAGATGACACCCGAAGTGGCCCTTGAATCGATGAGACAGCTTGCATACGCATATGTTGAGGGCGAAAGAAGGGGTCTCGGTTATGGTGCATTTGTACCTTCAGGATGGCAAAAATACCTCGATATTATCTACCAGCTTGGCCAGACTAAGAGGCATTTAACACTTGAAGAAACAATAACGGACGAACTTGTGGAAGAGGCAAACGATTTTGACAGAAAGAGAGTAGAAAAAGATGCAAAATCGTTTAAACTAAACGATACCTGGAAAAATGTAAAACCAAAAGGACCATTTTTCTAAATAAATACCGTAAGTTGTATAAAATATATAATCACATTAAACAAAATCAGGAGGGCGGAAATAGAATGGTTTCTGCCCTCTTATAAAGGACTATTACAAATAATAATTTATAGAGTTTTAAATTAAAAAATAGCATAAACCCACATTGTTCAGATATTAACAAAAAATAAAATGTATAAAGCAATACGAGATTAAATCTTTAAAAGAGTTTTATGGGTATTCATATCATCAAACAAAAACATTAAAATAGTATTGACACAGCTCAGATAAGTAAGTTTTATAATAGCATAATTGGAAATCACTAAATAAATCAGAATGGGGTGTTTTGCTATGAGTGATAATAACAACGTAATAGTAGTTAAAAAGGTTTCAAAAGTATATCAGAGCGCCCGTGGACCTGTACACGCTCTTGATAAGTTCTCCATGGAAGTAAAAGAAGGAGATTTTGTTGCAATTGTTGGACCCAGTGGTTGTGGAAAAACCACGCTCCTATGGGGTTTAACCGGCTTACATCCATTCACATCCGGTGAAGCCTACATTCTTGGGAAGCCGGTGGGAGAACCGAGGAGAGAGGTTGGTATAATATTCCAGCAGGCCAATCTCTTACCATGGAGAACAGTACTTGAAAATGTATTGTTCCCACTTGAGATTATGAAGGAAAACATAAAAGAGTATGAGGATAGGGTTAGAGAATTACTGGCAAGTGTTGAACTTACAGGTTTTGAAAACCATTATCCAAGAGAACTTTCAGGAGGTATGCAGCAGAGAGCATCTATCGTCAGGGCACTGAGTTATGACCCAAAAATCCTATTAATGGACGAACCTTTCGGAGCGCTAGATGCCTATACCAGGGATGAGATGGATACCCTGCTTCTTGGAATATGGAAAAAGACAAAGAAAACAATAGCTTTTGTAACACACAGAATAGAGGAAGCTGTATATCTGGCAAACCGGGTATACGTCATGACACCGAGACCTGGTACAAACTCTGCAATCTTTGACATTGATCTACCAAGGCCACGCCCGGAAGGTATAACAATGGAGAAGAGATTTTTTGAAATAGTAGCAGAAATAAAAAGAACAATCGTCAAGGACGTTGAAAAACAAAAAGAAGCGGGTATATATCAGAGTCAGGCTTACAGCACAATTGCTTAACAATAACATTGAGGAGTACAACAATCTTAAATCAAAAATATCAATCCAGTAATATAAAAATAATACTTAGCAGAGGGGTACAGCAATGAGCATTGAGAGCAAAAAACTTGATAGTTATACAAAACAGCTTATGGAAGAAATACCAGAATTTGAGGAAGAAGAACTCCCAAAACAAAAGGGAGCGTTTGACATCTCCTCTACAGTAGAGGCAGTTAAAATAAGAGGCTGGAAACAGGTCGCTGGAATCCTTGGAGTGGCAATCCTGATTATAGGGGGCTGGGAAATGATGATCAGGATTTTTCAGGTCCCAGAGTTTGTGTTTCCCGCACCCAGTGCAATAGCTGTAGCACTCGTAAAATCTTTCAAGAATATACTACCCCATTTCCTTATAACCCTTGCAGAGCTCACCTCAGGATATGTTATAGGTGCAACGGTAGGGCTTGTGCTGGCAGCAGTTCTAACCCAGATACCCTATCTCGAGAAGATCATTACTCCTTATATTCTTCTCTTAATTACAACTCCTACTCTTGCACTCGTTCCTCTGCTTATGTTGAAGCTGGGTTTCAATATATGGCCAAGGATTATTGCCGTTTCTCTTGCCTCGGGACCTATGGTAATGATTAACTCGGTCACGGGTTTCAGGAGAACTGATCTTGCCAAAATAGCTCTTGCAAAATCATATGGAGCAACCACATTTCAGATATTCAAAAAAATAAGATTTCCACTTGCTCTTCCAATGATAATCGTTGGGCTTCTCGTTGGAGGAATCTTCGGCCTTATCACCGCTGTTGGGGCAGACATGGTTGGTGGCAAAATGGGACTTGGGAACAGGCTTGCTTATTACTCTTCACTTGCAAGAATGGCAAACTTTTTTGCTGTAATCATTCTCGTTTCATCCATAGGAATATCGATCTGGCTCATATTCTCATTTATTGGAAAGAAGTGGGCAAGCTGGCAGGAATAAACCATAAATACCCGAACTTCAGAAATACTGGATAGTTATAGAATAGATTCAATTTCTGATTTTTGAAAAAATTAGCCAAAGGCAAAATGAGATTAATAATATCGTGGTGCTGAGGAAAATGGAACAATTAAACATTAATCTAATCTCTTAATTACAGGAGGAATAAAAATGGGTACATACCGTGTTGGAATAATTGGGTTTGGATGGAGCGCTGGTGCTCACCTTGATACTTTTGTCTCACTTCCCAGCTTTGAGCCGGTAGCAATCATGTCCCGTAGAAAACTTGATCCGATAGAAATCGAAAATAAACATGGCGTAAAAGTAAAAATTTACAACGATCTTGATGAGTTTCTCAAAGATCCTGAGATTGACATTGTAGATATCTGCACACCACATCCCTTTCATCCCGAACAAACGATCAAAGCAGCAAACGCCGGCAAAGATATAATAATAGAAAAACCAATTGCTCTAAATTTTGAGGATGCAGTAAAGATGCTTGAAGCCGTTGAAAAAAACGGTGTTAAAACATCGGTTTGCTTTGAAGTAAGATTTATATCAGCCTCTCAGGCTGCAAAATCCATAATAGAGCAGGGCCTGCTTGGTGATATATACTATTCTGAATGCGACTATTATCACGGTATTGGTCCATGGTACAAACAGTTTGAATGGAATATTAAAAAGAATATGGGAGGAAGTTCCCTGCTGACTGCCGGATGTCATGCACTTGATATAATGCTATGGCTCCTTGGCGAAGAAGTGGATGAAGTATTTTCTTACAGCACAAAAAATCCACATGAGGTTTATAAACCCTACGAGTACGATACGACAAGTATTACCCTGCTGAAGTTTAAAAATGGCAGAACCCTTGGCAAAGTTGCATCTGTAACGGATTGTATGCAACCGTATGTATTTAATGTGAATATTGTTGGATCTCATGGCTCACTAAACAATAAAAAATTTTATTCGAAAAAAATCCCCGGACTAAACGGATGGAGTGAACTGGATATACAACTTGCAGATAGTGGTGATGTTGGTGCCCATCCTTACAGAGAGCAGTTTGCCTATTTTGCCCAATGCCTGGATGAGGGAAAAGACCCGTTTAATAATCTTGCCAGTGCTTTTGAGACTCACAGAGTTATTTTTGCAGCAGATAAGTCAGCAGAAACTGGCAAACCGGTAAGTCTGGAGGAGTTCAGAAGATAATCAACCAAAACCGATCAGATTAACAATATACCTGTATAATAACTATTCCTCGGTTATTTCCCTGATTTTCTTTATAAATCTGAAGAGGGCAAGTATAATGAGCAATTTCACAAGTGGATAAAGAATAAAATCCCTCACAGAAATTTTTCTGAACAGAAATAAATCATACATTGGAAAATAGTAGTTAAAAATCGACAGGGGAAGAAATATAAGAGCCAGGATAGAGACCCAGAGATTGGTTCTAAATCTAGGAGAAATTAAAGAAACAATTCCAAGAACAAACAGTACAAAAGAAAGAAATAGATCTATATATAACATTTAAACAACCCTGCCTCTCTTTATGAAATAGTAATTTATTTTTTTACTTTAATCTATTATTATTCACAGTGAAAAATTCAGTAACACCAGCTATATAGAGGACTAAAATCTCATAACCCAGGGAGAACAGCCCATGACTCCTCGCGAAAGAGTATTAACGGCTCTACAGCACAAAGAACCCGATAAAGTGCCCGTCGACTGCGGAGCAATGCGCTCGACAGGCATTATGGGTGTAGCTTACAACAACCTGAAAAAATACCTTGGTATAGAGAAGGGTGAAACAAAGATCTATGACTCAGTTCAACAACTTGCAATTCCTGAAGAATGGTATCTTGAAATGTTCAAGATAGATGCCATAGACCTTGCAAGGGCCTTCGCCGATAATCCGGAGGACTGGATCGACTGGAAGCTACCTGATGGTTCACCGGCAAAGATGCCCGCATGGCTGAAGTTTGAGAGACGCCAGAATAAATGGGTATGTGTTGATGAAGATGGTGACGTAATAGCAGAGATGCCAGATACCAGCTATTATTTCGATCAATCACTCTGGCCTCTTTTTGGAGTTCACAAGGATAACTTTGATGATCTTGAGAAATACATGAACAAAGTCATGTGGGGTTATATGAAAGGTCCTCTATGGAAAAACTCGGGAAGGGAAGATTTTTACTCCATGGTTCGAAAGAAGGCAAAGGAACTATACGAAAATACAGATTATGCCATAATGGTAGGTTTTGGAGGTAATCTCTTTGAATGGGGGCAGTTCCTTTATAGAACCGATGAGTTCCTGATAAACCTTGTGACCCATAAAAAAGAGATGGAGAAAATGCTGGATAAGCTCACTGAAATCCACATAAACAACCTGATCCCACTGCTTGATGCAATTTCCCCGTATGTGCAGATCATACAAATGGGGGATGATCTCGGTACACAAAGTGGCCCCATGCTTTCACCCGAATTATATAAAGAGTTATTTTTACCCAGGCATAAACGAATCTACCAGACCGTAAAAGAAAGGACAGACATGTATGTTTTTCTTCACAGCTGCGGTGGCATAGCTGAGTTTATACCCTATCTGATAGAAGCAGGAGTTGATATAATTAACCCAGTACAGATTACTGCAAGGGGAATGGACCCAGAAAAGCTTAAAAAAGAGTTTGGAAAGGATATATGTTTCTGGGGAGGTGGTATAGACACACAGCATATTCTTCCCAATGCCTCACCTGAAAAGGTAAAGGAGGAGGTAAGAAAAAATACCGAGATATTCATGAAAGACGGAGGATTTATATTCAACCAGGTTCATAATATTCTTGCTGGTGTTCCACCGGAGAACATTGTGGCAATGTACGAAGAGGTAAATAGCATAAAATATTAGATTCACAACTCAAGGTAAGGAGCAAAAACATAAACCAAAAAATTTGAGGAGCCCGGAATGACAAATTATGAAAGAGCAGCCACAGCGCTTGAACTTAAGATCCCTGATATGGTTCCTATTTTCGAACTCATGATCGATGACAAAGTTATTCAGGGAATCTGTCCCGGAGGAACATATGAGGATCTTGCCGAGGAGTACGATCTGGATATAGTACTCACCTTTACACCCTCTTCAAACTACAGGAAAGAATGGATCAATAGACAAAAAGGAATTTTCAGAGATGAATGGGGTGTTGTGAGACAGTTCTCGGATCAAACGGTTCCTTTTCCAATGGATTTTCCGATAAAATCAGAAGATGATTTAAAGAACTACACCCCTCCAGATCCGCTTGATCCTTTCAGGTTCAAAACACTCGAAAGACTCCTTAAAAGATTCAAGAACAAAAAAATGGTTGGGATGCATGTACACGATACATTCTCCTATCCAACCTATCTGGTTGGAATGGACAGGCTATTAATGTACATAATAGAAAAACCTGATTTCGTAAAAAAGCTTATCGATATCAGTGTAGATCATACGAGAAGACTCATGGAAAAAGCTGCAGAACTCGGTGCAGATCTATTTGTATTTGGCGATGACTATGGCTCCAACGCAGGTCCACTTATGTCTCCCGCCCATTTTAGAGAGTTTTTCCTGCCAGGCATGAAGGCTCTTGTTGACCTGGCAAAAAGCCTTGGTACCTATACGATAAAACACACCGATGGTAATATAAATGCGATCCTCCCAGATATTATAACAGCGGGCTTCAACGGCATTCACCCGCTCGATCCAGAAGCGGGAATGGATATAAAGAAGGTAAAGGATGAATATGGCAAAAAAATATGTATTATCGGGAATATAGATACGGGAAAAATTTTGAGCGAATCTGATCCTGAAACAGTTGAACAGGTAGTTAAGGAGACAATTGAACTGGTTGCTCCTGGTGGTGGATATATGATAGCTTCGGCAAACTCAATTCACTCCCATGTGAAGCCTGAAAACTATCGAACAATGCTCCTTGCTGCCAGAAAATATGGAGATTACAGATTTCTATAGATGAGTATTTCCTGGATGTTTAATCCCGCAGAGCCTTGGGGGCTGAAATAATCTCAGAAAAAACAACTGCTTTTTTTAGAACAGGTAATTCATCAATCTTTTCCAGTAATTTACGGGTTGGTGTTTCTATTGCCAGTGGACTCTGAACGGTATCCTTTATCTTTAAATGTTCCTTTTTAACTGGTTTAACATGGGTTTTGAGGTTCTTGTCATCCCTCTGTAATTCTACTGCCTCAGTTGATACTGTTTCACCTGCATTCTTTTCTGAAAGTACCGATTTTCCGGCACGTTGTTCTTTACGGATTCTTTTTAATTTTTGTACCTGAAGTCTCTGAACATCGCGGAACAATCGATCTTTGCCTGCACTTCCCGTATCAAATTGGAATTCTGTACTTATCACTTTTTCGGATGTTACCCTCTCAGATGCCTGTGAAGTATCACCGGGAAGTGAGCCGGATTTTCCTTTCTCCCTGCTCCTGAGGATACTGAAAATAATATTGATTACAACAATAAATACAAAAATCAAAACAAAAAATAGTTCTGCAATCCCCATAACCTCCCCTCAAGCAACCTCATCATTAAAAACAGGCACCGATCACCCTGATTCAGCCCTATC
>CAZFGQ010000088.1:6938-10704 GCA_964518675.1 uncultured Spirochaetota bacterium | reverse complement strand
TCAAGTGCTTCTGCAACCTGGTCTATCATCTGCCTCATTTGTTCCATACTGCTTGACATTTCCTCTACTGCTGCTGTCTGTGATTGTGCGTGATCGGCAACCTGTTCTATTGATGCAGTTAATTCCTGGATAGAGGCACTTGTTTCTTCCAGTGTGGAGGCTTGATTTTGAGACCCTTCTGATAGTTTTTGAGAACTTGCTGCAATCTCTTCACTCGATGATGCTAACTGTTCTGATCCATCCTGGAGCTGTAAAACCATATTCTGGAGATCATCAGACATGCTGTTAAGAGTTGATACAAGTTTTCCTATTTCATCGTTCTGCCTTACTGTAATTTTATTTGTGAGATCACCACTGGCGATTGCTTCGGCGAAAGCGATTGATTCATTGATTGGTCTGGTAATTGACCGGGTTATTAACAGCGCAACAATCACCCCTACGGTAAGTGCTATACCTGCTACGATGAGCATTATTCTCAGCGCATTCATACTTGCAGAGTTTATTTTCTCCATTTCTTCTTTTACAAGATTTTCTCCTATTTCTGTGATCATTCCCGATTGTTTGGTGAGTTCTGCCCGTATTGTATTTTGTTTTAAAAATAAATCGTGGTATTGTTTGCCAAGAGTTATGTATTCAATTATTGAAGCGTTGATGTTTTTTGCACTATTTGAGAGGAGAGTATTCTTTTTTACCAGCTTTGACCATGAGTTGATGCTTTCCTGGATTATATCTGACCTTTTTTCAAACTCTTTCCATGTTTTGTCATCCTGAGTTGATACGAATCTTTCTCCCGCAACTGTCATCTCGAGAAAGTTTAATCTAATATCTCCATTTAATCCATTCAGGATATTTTGCCAGAAAGTCATTTCACGGGTGTTCTTTTTTGCAATAGCCTCTTTCAACTTTGGATTTAAAGTATTTTGGATTATTGAAGATGTCTCTGCATTTACCCTTGATGCTATCTCTCTCCATCTTTTGGCATATTGGATTGTTTTTTCCTGGGTTTTTGTATATTTGTAAAACTCAGAGTCGTAGGTGTTTATTGCTTTTATTATCTTATCCATTTCCTCTTTTAATTTTCTATCCGGTATTTTTTTCTTCAGTTTTTCAGCATTGGTTTTTATACTGGAAATCAGTTTTTCCACTTCATTTTTACTTTCGTTTGAACCCTTGGCGAGATATCCCTTTTCGTGAATTACCATATCTTTGAGATCTGTTGCCAGGGATTCTATATCTCTTGTAGTGTTAAAAGAGCCCTTTATTTTCTCGATTCCATTGTAGCCAATATAGGCTATGAACATTCCAAGCAGGATTACCATCAAAAAACCTGCTATGATTCTTGTTCTTAATTTCATGTTTTTAAACATTTTTAGTTACCTCCCTCTAATTGATTATCATTTATTTGTTTTAGTTCGATTTTTTCTTCAGTTGTAAGTATTCGATCAAAATCGAGCAGTACGATAAGCCTGTCATCAAGTTTTCCCACACCTCTTACATAATCACCGGAGATTCCCCCTATTAGAAGGTGTGAGTCTATCTGATCTTCTCCTATGCGTATCACGTGACTTACACTATCAACCACCATCCCAACAGACTTTCCATCCACTTCAACCACTATAACTCTTGTCAGTTCATTGTAGTCATGTTGGGAGAGTCCAAACTTTTCCCGGAGATCAATAATTGGAATTACGTCACCTCTTAGATTTATTACTCCTTTTACAAAGTTAGGTGTTTTTGGAAGTCGTGTGATCTCCTGAAAGCGAATTACCTCTTTTACTTTGAGTATTTCGATTCCATATTCTTCGTTACCTATTTTAAAGCTTATGATCTGATCAAAACTTTTATTAATCTGCTTATCCGACGTTTCCATTTTTTTTCACCTCCTTAAAGTTGGGAAAATAAGAATAATAATCTTCTCCGGATATGACCCTGGCCACTATGTTAAAGAATTGGTCTACAACCTCTGGATCAAATTGGGTTCCTGTAGCAAGATAGATTCTATAAAGGGTCTCTTCATAGGAGAGGGCAGGTCTGTAGGGGCGATCCGTCATCATTGAGTCAAATGCGTCTACTACCGAGAATATTCTCGCCCCAAGTGGTATTTGTTTCATTTTTAACCCTAGCGGATAGCCGTTTCCATTCCACCATTCGTGGTGGAGCAAAATTATGTCTGATGTGGGGTACAGGAAGTCTATATTTTCAATCATAGAAAACCCCAATCTCGGGTGTTTCTTAACTATTGCCATTTCTTCTTCTGTGAGAGGGCCTCTTTTCTGGAGAATTGATTCAGGGACTCCTATTTTGCCTATATCATGGAGATAAGCGCCCCATTTTAGGTATTTTAATTCTTCATCATTTAGTCCCATTTCTTTTCCAAGACATTCACTTATTCTTGCAACCCTGTTGCAATGTTCTTCAGTTTCAGGATACCTCAAATCCAATGCTCGACCTAAGGCTATAACTGTAGAATTATACGCCTTCTCGATATCAATTTCCTTTACTGCCATTTCATCCTCAAATCTGTTAACCATTCTTTCCAGGTATTTCTGGTAACGCTTTGTAAATGTCCTTGCTCTCCATTCATTGATTGCTGATTCTAATCTTTCCTGAAATAGTGTTAGTGAGAATGGTTTGGTAATGAAATCAAAAGCTCCCATTCTTATTGATTTTATTGCTACTTCAACGTTGTCCTCACCTGTTATTACTGTAATTACTGCTTCCCTGTTTTCCTCTACAATAGTGTCTAATATGCTGAAACCCGAACCATCTGGAAGTCCGAGATCGAGAAATATTACTCCAAATGATTTTTCTCTACACTTTCTCTTTGCTTCTTTCAATGAGTGGGTAATTTCATATCTTATCCCATTTATCTTAAGTATTGTTCCGAGTATCTTTGTTATTTTTTTCTCGTCATCCACCAGCAGTATATCCGGGGTTCCTATTGTGTATATATTTTCTCTTTCATCATTAAATTGTTTCATATATTCCCTCCCATGGCCATTCCTATCCTGAATGGTTAAAATTATTCATCAATGTGATGTGGATGTTCTTTTATCCTTTTTATTCCCTCCTTTATAGCCCTTTCTATTTCTTCATTTATTGTTTCTATTTTTTTATTCTCAAAAGGATCGAGCAGTGAAGTTGTATAGAGTGGAGTAATGTTATTCAGAACATATGCTATCAGGTCAATTACACAGACCTCACAGTGGCAGAAATCATCCCTTTCATTAAGTAATTTTTCAATTCTTGAAATCACGAGTTCTAAGCTTCTATTTTTAATCAGGTCTAAATTATAGTTTATTTTTGTGTTTCTTTTAACCATTCTATTCTCCATTGTAATGAACTGGGTTTATTGTTTATGTTTTATTTTCCAGGCATCTCATTATACAGGGTGCTATTTCATTAACTGGAAGTACTTCATCAGCAACTCCTTTTTTAACAACTTCACCATTCATACCAAAGATCACCGATGTTTCCTTATCCTGAGCAATTACGTATCCACCTTTTCTTTTTAGTTCATGCAGTCCCTCAGCTCCATCTTTTCCCATACCTGTCATTATTACTCCAATCGCTTTTGAACCATACTCTCGCATCACCGAGTGCATTAGAACATCAACCGATGGACGATGGCCCGACACCGGTTCCCATTTATGAAGTTTAACCCTGGGAGTTGAATTATACCTCGTAACTGTCATGTGGTAGTCTCCTGGAGCAAGAAGTGCAGTTCCAGGTAATATACAATCTCCATCGGAAGCCTCTTTTACCT
>CAZFGQ010000088.1:0-6838 GCA_964518675.1 uncultured Spirochaetota bacterium | reverse complement strand
AATGTTGAGAAAAAGGTCGAAGTTGCGTTACTTTTATTCCAGCGGCCTGTTTGACTTTAGATATGAGCTGGGATGAAATATCCGTAATGCCACCTGATAGTGATATTGTGGGTTTTGCTATAAAATCCACCGCACCCAGTTCGAGAGCCTGGAGGGTAAGCTCTGCTCCTTTTCTTGCAAATGCACTTAGCAGAATTATTGGAACAGGTTTTGTTTGCATTATTTCTTTTATTGCATTGAGTCCTCCCATACCGGGCATTTCTATATCCATTGTGATTACGTCGGGTTGTATTTTTTCAAGTTTTTTAAGGGCAATTTCTGCACATGAGGCTGTGGCAATTACCTCAATTTCAGGATCAGTACTGAGTATATCAGAAGCAATTTTTCTGACCAAGGGAGAATCATCTACAATCATTACTTTGATCATTTTTTCCCCTTTCCTGCAGTTTTATTATTGAGGATATATATTGGAGATCTAAGAATATGGGCATATTGGAACTTTTCGCTTTTACCGATAAGCGACTCCGAGTGTCCTATAAACAGGTATCCGTCCCTGTTGAGTACCGGGGCAAAGTAATCGTCTACCAGTTTTTTCTGTGTTATTCTGTCAAAGTAGATCATTACGTTTCTGCAGAAAATGATGTCAAATGATGATGAGGGAGGGGAGTCCTTTAACAGATTATGACTTAGAAATATGATGTTTTTTTTGATTTCATCTTTAATGGCATAAATTTCAGAGTTTTTCTTTATAAAGTATTTTTTAAGATATATTTCTGGCATAAAGTTAAGAGTTCTGCCACTATAGGTTCCCTCTTTTGCTTTTTCAATGGCCTCTTTACTTATATCAGTTGCATATATCTGTACATTCCCGTTCCACGAATTACTTTTTTTGGATTCCATTATGACCATTTTAATTGTGTAGGGTTCTTCGCCTGTTGAGCATCCTGCACTCCATATCTTTAGCGAGCTTTTTTTACTGAACAATTCCGGAAGTATAAAACGTTCAAGAGCCTCAAATTGGTTATCTCCTCTGTAAAAGTAGGTTTCATTTGTACTGATAGCATCTATGAAATTGGCGAGCTCACTTTTTCCTTCCAAAGAGTTCACAAGGTATTTGTAGTAGGATTCATAATTATCCATACCGAGTTCGATCAGACGTTTCCTCAATCTATTTGATACCAAAATCCTTTTACCGTTTCCCATTGAAATTCCCGTTTCTCTATAGATCAGTTCTCTGAATTTATTAAATGTTTCCTGGGAGAGTTCCTTTATTTTGAATCCTGGCAATGTTCCTTTAATCATCTCTTTACCCCTGTATTAATCTGAAGTGTTTTTACCTCAATTGTATCGTCTCTTAAATTGTATATTATGGTTCTTCCCCTGTTTCCGCCGGTCTGCTCAAGAACTACGGGGATATTAAACTCTGATATGACTTCAACTACTTTTTTATAATTTTTTTCTCCTATGTTCAGGGTAGTTTGTTGATTTGCATTGTTAAACATACAGGCACCGCCCACAATGTAAGCCCTCAAGTTTTTTTTTAGTGCACCTTTTTTACTTAATTTTTCAATAAGGTCTGGTATGGCTGTGTCTGCATATTTGGTGATTATTGGATCTTTTTCGGTTTTTTCCGGCAGCATTATATGTGACAGTCCAGCTATCTTTCTATGGGGATCTACAAGTATGATGCCCACACAGGATCCGAGAATGGTTTTTAGTTTAATGATTCCATTATTATCATCCCGTACTACAACGGTTTCTCCCATTCTGACAAGAATAGTTCTGTCCATTTATAATCCTGCCTTTCTATTTCTCAACATTTTTCAGGTACTGCATCTCCCAATCTTGTTATAAGTAAGTCCATAGATTGTTCTTCGAGGAAAATCAGTATATAGCAAACGGCATCTTCGGCATTTTCAAAGCGGAGTGTGGCTTCTGTAACCATTATATGTTTTCCGGCCTGGTTGAATCTGGCAAGAATTGAATCGATAACTGCACCGCACATATCAATGCTGGTTGCTGGTACATCCATTTTTATTTCAAGAGCTGTCATATCTCCAATCGAGTTAATAAATGAAGCGGACAAAATATTGCCCATTTCCCCGATTGCTGATAGTTCTTCATCTCTGATTTCTGTTGTTGTTCCGTTTTTTCGGTTAAAAAGAAGATCACTGAGCTGAAGCATATAATCGTATGGAATAACAAGCAGAACACCACCTGAAATGGAGCCTTTTATTTCTATATAAATGCCACCAACAACCAGTTCATCTCCACCAAGTTCAGAAGCAACATCTCCTATTTCAACGAGTTTTGTTTCCGGAAAGCTTACCTGAACATTCCTGTTCATCAGTTGTGACATTGCAGCAGATGCATTTAGTGCGCTTGTACTGTTTATTTGATCTATTATTTCCATTTGTTCTTCATTAAACAGGATTTGTTCTGATTTATCAGGTGAGATGGACTCTTCATTCAATTCTACGTTTTCAGGCAAAACCTCGTCATATTCATTCTGGAGACTTTCAACTACTTCAGAACTGCCCTCAGGACTTTTGGATGGTTCTGTGGTTTTAAGTCCCTCAAATCCGGTATTCAAATACATAGGCGTATCTGATGAATGTTTTTTGGATAACACAAAGGATTTTACCAGGGCTTCTACATCGAGTATCAATGCAATTTTCCCATTACCCATAATTGATGCTCCAGCAATACCTTCTATCTCTCTGTAGTGCTTGCTGAGTGATTTTATAACAATTTCCTCTCTACCAAGCAGTTTGTTTACCATCAAACCCACCATGTCTGTACTGTATCCCACAATAACAATCGGTATACAACCCCGCTCAATATTCATTTCAACTTCGTCTTTATCCTTGAAACCCAATAATTCGGTAAGTTTTACAACTGGAACGATTTCACCCCTTAGATTTATAACTGTACTTGAACGGACGGTTTTTAATCCTTCGGGGTTGATTTTTAAAACCTCTTTAACGGATGATAAAGGGAATGCGAAAATCCCATTTTCAATCTCAACAAGAATTGCCTGAATAATTGCCATGGTTAATGGGAGTTTTATTATGATTCTTGTAAATTTTTCAATTTCTGATGATATATAAATTGACCCCCCGAGTGCTTCTATTGTTCTTTTTACCGCATCAAGACCGACACCTCTTCCAGATATATCTGTAATTTTTTCAGCAGTGCTAAATCCTGGTAAAAAAAGCAGGTTATAGATTTCACTTTCATTTAATCTACTGGAGTCCTCTTTTCTGATCAGACCTCTTTTTATTGCCTTTTTTATAATTTTCCCTTTTTCCAGACCTTTTCCATCGTCGAATACCTCTATACATATATGATCTCCTTCCTGGTAGGCACCCATTCTAATCAGGCCTTTTGGATTTTTGCCTTTTGCAACTCTTTCTTCAGTTGGTTCAATACCGTGATCCACTGCATTGCGGACTATGTGAACTAATGGTTCACCAATTTTATCTATTATTTTTTTGTCAATCTCGGTTTCTTCACCATACAGCTCTAATTCAATGTTCTTTTTTTCTAGTTTAGCAAGATCTCTTACAACACGATGAAATCGTTGAAAAACAGTGGATATCGGTAACATTCTGACCTTCATAACCGTGTCCTGGAGGGCCCATGCAATCTTGGAGAGTTGCTCGGTTTTGTCTTCCAGATTGAGAATGCTATTTGTTCTTCCATATTCGGTTCTCAATTCTGATGTCACGGAGGTCAGGCCGGAATTGTGTACTACAAGCTCTCCTACCAGGTTCAATACTGCATCCAATTTTTCTGCGGGAACGCGAACAACATCCTCTATTTTTATTGATGTGGATATATTTTTTTGATTGGTTTTTTCATTTGTTGCAGGTGAACCTGTTGCTGTTGTTTCGATACCTTCTTTTTTTATGTTTCTTTCTTTATCTGATGAGTTAAGTTGAGGTTTGGTAGGAGCTCCACTGATATCGACTACGTGGATTTGGTCTATCTCAATCTCTTTTTTAATTTTATCAATATCAATATCTCCCTTGATTTTTATCTTGATTCTTGTTCCTTTTTTGCTCTTTGAGATTTTTTCTATTGGAGGTTCAATGGAAAGAATCTCACATATAGCTTCGAGTTTCTGTTTGATAAGTATTAGTCTGAGATATGCCTCTCTATTTTCAGCTTCACTTTCAATTTCTATTTCCACCTCTCCGGGATCTTTTACTGAGTTTTCTCCTTCATTGGATAATCCTGTGGTTTCTTTCTCTTTTACACCTGATACCTGTCCGCTGCTCCCGTTGTTTGATTTGTTGTTATTAAAATTGGCAATTGTATTGTTAATTTCTATAAGTAGATTCTCATCTGGTGGATTAATAGAATCCCCGTTTGATACCGATTCAATAAGATGTCGTGTATAGTCGAGTCCTTTAAAAAGTAGTTCAATCATTTCCCTGGAAATTTCTATTTTATTATCTCTTACTTCCTGTAATACATTTTCAAGATCGTGTGTGACCTGCTGGAGTTTTTCGAATCCAATAAAACCTGCGGATCCTTTAATAGTATGTATTGCCCGAAACATCTGATCTATCATCTGTTTGTTTGAGGGATCGTTTTCCAGTATAAGCAGGGCATTTTCCCATTCGTTAATCTGTTCTTCTGATTCTTCAATAAATATTTGTTTGTATTCACTATTAATCTTCCATGGAGAAGACATCCTTAATTGTCTCCTTTGTCTAGATTTCGTTTAATACTTCATCAGTAGTTTCCACTTCCGATAAAACCTCTTCTTCTTCGAGAGCAACACTTATTTCAATTGGACCATATTGAGTGTATAGCCCCAGTATTAGTGCTGGTTTCGGTACAAGCATTACATTGAGGTTTTCTCCCGTGGCTATTGCTGGTGTTGTTATTTTTAGAGAATATTTTTCATTTTGATTGAGGAGTGCTGTTGCATTCCCTGTTATCATATTTGCCAGTTCGCCTAGAGTATCAACAAAGAGCAGTTTTTTTTCCTCAGGCGATTTTCCCTCCAGCATTTTATCGACCACTCGCTTTGCCACCTCTGTTTTCATACTGTAGACAACCTGGCCTTTTAAAAATCCGTAAACTCCTATAATTATACACACGCCATAGGAGGGTTCTGGATGTTCTTTGTAGGAAAGATGTCCCCTTCTAACCTGGATGTTTGCTATTTGTTTTATCACATTTATTCCTGCCTGTATGAATGGGTTGACAAATTGTGCATTGATTTTCATTTTGTTCTCCTTTGGATCAATATTTGGATGGTTTTTTCTGTCTGTATGTCTATGTTCAAGCTAGGGCTTTTTCTACGGCTGAGATTATTCGTTCAGGTTTAAATGGTTTAACAACAAAATCCTTAACTCCAATTTTAAATGAATCGAGAAGCATTTTTTCCTGCCCAAGAGCTGTTACCATTATAATTTTGGCTTCAGGATGTCTTTCTAGAATCTCTTTTGCTGCCTGAAGGCCATCCTTCTCTTTCATGGTTATATCCATTGTTACCAGATCGGGTTTTAATTCTTCGTACATTTTGACCGCTTCGTTTCCATTTGTAGCTTCTCCGGCAATCTCGAAACCTCTGGGTATCAGTACGTCCTTTACCATTGTTCGAATAAAATTAGCATCGTCTACAATAAGTATTCGCTTGGACATTTTATGTATCCTCCTGGCAGAATTCTTTTATTTCGAAAGGCATTTTAATAAGAGCAAATAATGTGCCGAGGGATGATATTATTTTTTTGGCAGGTTGTGGATTGAATAATGGAAGTTGTAATTTATTGAAAAATAAGTATTTAAGGGATAGGATGAAATTAAAATATTTATAAGTGTTGATGGGAGGTTTAATTTTTTGAAACAATATGTTTCATTAATGTTTCATAAATGAAACATTAATGAAACATGTAACATTTTATTGTTATCGTGGAATTTCAATGCTATATTTCTTCATTTTTCGCCAGAGGGTGGTTCTGCTTATTCCAAGTATTTTTGCGGATTTCTGGATACTCCATCCTGATCTCTTCAGCGCATCGATAATATAGTTTCTTTCCGGATTATTTTCTTGTAGCGGATATCCCGAAGTTGTGGTTTCGAAGTATTGATTTGCTGATTTGTCCAGCATGAAGACATAAGATACCTCTCTTTCTGAGATTATCTCGTTTTCTGTAATTGCGACCAGTCTTTCAACCACATTTTCCAGTTCACGGATGTTCCCTGGCCAGTGATAATTTTTAATTTGATAAATGGCTTCTGGAGTTAGACCTGTGATATTTTTTTCCATTTTCTCTGATATTTTTTTCAGAAAATGATTGAGAAGTGGAATAATGTCGTCTTTGCGTTCTCTCAGAGGTGGGATTGTAATAGGGATTACGTTTAGTCTGTAATAAAGATCTTCACGAAACTTTTTTTCTTTTACCTGTTCAGCGAGATTCTTGTTTGTTGCTGCTATTATTCTAACATTTACTTTTAAACTTTTTGTGGCTCCTAACTTCCTGATTTCTCCTTCCTGTAGTGCCCTGAGTAATTTTGCCTGAACTCCCGGCGTTAGCTCTCCTATCTCATCAAGAAAAATTGTGCCTTCATGGGCTTCTTCAAACAGACCTGCTTTATCGGATACTGCTCCTGTAAATGCACCTCTAACGTGGCCGAATAATTCACTTTCAAGAAGAGTTTCTGGTAAGGCAGCACAGTTTATTGAAATAAATGGTTTTGAAGCTCTTGGACTCAGCCTGTGAATGTATTTTGCTATGACCTCTTTTCCTACTCCACTTTCACCGGTTATTAATACTGTTGAATCAGTTGGAGCTATTGTTTCCACCAGGTGGAGAATTTT
>CAZFGQ010000087.1:0-10704 GCA_964518675.1 uncultured Spirochaetota bacterium | reverse complement strand
AAAGCAAATTATGTTTGGTTATCTTAGCATCACGTAACTTTGGAACATAGTCTAACTTTAAAAAATCTGGTTCTCTGAGAGTGTCACTAAGTCTCCCAATAATCCATTAAAAGCGTTATCATTCCAGGAATAATATCAATAAAAATTGTATCCATACTTTGGTATGGACTTGAAATGATGTGTATGTTAATTTATATTATTAAAACTATTTCAAAAATCTGGAGGTTTTTTTATGAACTTTTCGTATTATATGCCAACTAGGATCCTTTTTGGAGCTGGTAAACTTAAAGAGCTGGCCACCACACCATACCTTCCGGGTAAAAAAGCTCTCATAGTAATTGGAGCATCTGGAGCAATGAGAAAACACGGTTATCTCGATAAAGTTACCGGATATCTCAAACAGAGAGGATGTGAATATGTGGTTTACGATAAAATCCTCCCAAACCCTATAGCAACCCATGTCGAAGAGGGAGCAAAAATAGCAAAGGATGAAAACTGTGACTTCGTAATAGGCCTTGGTGGGGGAAGCACAATTGACTCTTCCAAAAGTATAGCCGTAATGGCGAAGAACCCTGGCAGGTACTGGGACTATATAGAATCGGGCAGTGGAAAAGGCAGAAAACCTGAAAACGGAGCTCTTCCCATAGTAACCATAACAACCACTGCCGGAACCGGGACGGAGGCTGATCCGTGGACAGTAATCACAAATCCAGATACAAAAGAGAAAACTGGCTGGGGATGTGACCTGACATTTCCAAAACTTTCCATCGTTGATCCCGAGCTCATGTTGAGCGTTCCACCAAATCAAACAGCCTATACTGGAATGGACGCACTTTTTCACTCTGTCGAGGCTTACCTCGCTACCGTTCATCAGCCAGCAAGTGACCTGTTTGCCCTTGAGGCAGTAAGCCTCATTTCAAAGTATTTACCAATCGCCGTTAAAAATGGCAAAAATATCGAGGCAAGGACAAAACTCGCATGGGCAAACACCGAAGCAGGAATATGCGAGTCTCTATCGAGCTGCATTTCCCATCATTCACTTGAACACGCCATAAGTGCATTCTATCCTGACATTGCACATGGAGCAGGACTCACCATGCTTTCTGTTGCTTATTTCAGTTTCATAGTCGAAAGAAACCCGGATAGATTTTCGGAGTTAGCCCGAGCAATGGGGGAGGACGTCGATTCGTTTCCAGAAAAGGAAAAACCATTCGCATTTATCAACGGTCTGAAGAAACTTATAAAAAATATCGGCATGGAAGAAATGAGCCTCTCTAAAGTAGGAGTTAAAAAACAAGATATACCAGCAATGGCTGAAAATGCATTCTATGCTATGGGCGGTTTATTCGATGTAACTCCCGTTAAAATGACAAAGGAGGATGTAATCGAGATATACGAGCGTGCCTATTAGGGTTTCATTCATGCGTTTAAATCATCTGGGAGATAATAAAATCGCTCCAACCGAGGCACTCAAGCGTGTCTACTGGAGTTTCACTCTGGCATTTAAACCTTTTAAGACCTATAAAATCGAAGAAACTTGAATGTTTGATCGGGATTATTAACCAAAAGCCCCCATTAAGGCCTGAAAGCTTCAGGTTATGATTTTTTTAAGTGTATCCATAAGCTCGTCAATGATTTCATACTCCTGGTGTTCAATACCCTTTCTCACGCAGCTCTTGATGTGATTTTCAAGAAGTATTTTTTTAACTGCACCAAGAGCTGCCTGAACTGCTGTTATCTGATTTATTATATCATCGCAATACACATCCTCATCAATCATTCGGCTAATTCCCCTGACCTGACCTTCTATTCTTGCCAGTCTCTTTAAAAGATCTTCTTTAAGCCTTGGAGGTCTAACTGTCCTCTTCTCCTGATTTTTTATATCTGACATTTTTTGTATCCTTTTTGTTCATTTAAAGAATCCGTAATGGGGAATTCACTTCCAATTATTCATAAAACTGAAAACCTAAAAAGCAAAAACCAATGAAGAGTCATATTAAATCTTTAAACACAGGCTCTTCAAACAGTGGGAAAGTTTCTCAAAACCAGGTCAGAGCGAAGTAGAAGTTTCACGTACTGTGCCCTGGCATAAACAAACGAATCTTTTGTATTTAACTTACTCAATTTTCCACGAAAATCCTCTATTCTTGTATAGCCTTTTTCTTCCATCCAGGTTTCAAGTCCTTTAATAAGTCTTCCGAGCTGGGATATACCATTTCTTATCAGCGTACTAACAACCTGTACACAATTTGCTCCAGCAAGAATCATCTTCACCAGGTCTTCATACTTGTGAATTCCCGTATTGGCACATATCCCTGCGTTTATACTATTGTACAAAAGACCTGCAAATCTTAAAGAAAGCCTTCCATCACCCTCATTGCTCAGATTAAAGGGAGCAATATGTTCTTCTTTATCTATGTCAATATCGGGTTGAAAGAGTTTATTAAATATTACTATTCCATCCGCCCCTGCTTCATCTATCCTCTTCATAAAATTTAAAGGATTTGAATAGAAAAAGCTCAATTTTACACTCACAGGAATCTTCACCTGGGATTTAATCTCTTTTAAAACCTCTATCTGTTCCTCTTCAACCTGGGATCCCGTTTTATCAAACCCCGATGGAGTATAATAAAAATTAAGCTCCAGTGCATCAACTCCCGTTTCTTCAAGTTTTTTAGCATATTCAATCCAGGTAGATTTATTAACTGCATTCAGGCTTGCAATAACGGGAATCTTAACACTCTCCTTCACCCTTTTAACCCACATCAGATGCTCTGCAGGTCCCGCATGCTCGATCTCCGGAAACAATTCAATCATCTCTGGATATCTGTATTTGATCTTTTCCAGATCCTCCTCCAGCCTGAACTTTTCAAGTTGAATCTGCTCTTCAAAAAGAGAAGAAACAACCAGAGCAGCAGCACCCTCTTCTTCTATCCTCTTTACAGTCTCCATTTTCAATGTAAGAACCGATGCCCCAGCAATAACCGGATTTTTAAGCCTTAAACCGAGATAATCAGTTGATAAATCTGCCATATTTCCACCCTTTTCAAACTTTTTTTATTGCTCTATATATAATCGATTGTTTTTTTTATGTCAAACAGTTATAATGGATTTAAAAAGCACAAATCAATCCTGAAGTTTAATCATTTCTCATGTAATCAGGTCTTATATCCACAAGCCTCAATAGATTTGCATTCGTAACAACGTTTATAGAGCTTGTCGCCATAGCTGCTTCTGCAATAACCGGATGAAGTAATCCAAGCATTGCTGCAGGAATGGAAATTACATTATAAAAGAATGCCCAGAAAAGATTCTGCTTTATTTTTCTAAATGTGGCCCTTGAGAGCTTAACAGCGGAAACGACGCTTCCAAGATCACCCCTTACAAGTGTGATATCAGAGGCTTCAATGGCAATGTCGGTTCCAGTTCCTATCGCAATACCCACATTAGCCTGGGTCAGTGCCGGAGCATCGTTTATTCCATCTCCCACCATAGCAACCACTTTGCCCTCTTCCTGGAGTCGTTTAATCTCATTCACCTTACCATCTGGAAGTACTTCGGAAAGAACCCTTGATATTCCCACTTTCTTCGCAATAGCCCGAGCCGTCTTTTCATTATCACCTGTAATCATCGCAGTTTCAATCCCCATTTCCTCAAGTTCTTTTATTGCAGGTACCGAATCTTCCTTAAGAGTGTCTGCCACACCTATAATCCCAATTATCCTGCTTTCCTCAGCAATAAGTATCACCGTTTTAGCTTCCTCTTCAAGCTTCTCGATATCCCCTAAATATGGCTCAATATCAATTCCCTTCTCCCTGATGTAACTCTGACTTCCAACATAAACCCGTTTTCCATCAATCTCACTCTCTATGCCCTTTCCCCTGATTGCCCTGAAATCCTTTAATCTGCCCGTTTTTATTCCTCTTCTTTTACTATATTCCACAATGGCCTTACCAATAGGATGCTCTGACCCAGACTCCGCTGTTGCACCCAGATAAAGGAGAGTTTTCTCATCCACATCACCAACAGGGATTACATCTGTTACCTCAGGTTTGCCTTTGGTTATTGTTCCGGTTTTATCAAAGACGACTATATCAACACCCTTAAGGGTTTGAATAGCCTCTCCCTGTCTGATTAATATACCGTTTTCGGCCCCCATCCCGCTCCCAACCATCAAGGCCGTGGGAGTTGCAAGTCCAAGTGCACAGGGACAGGCAATAACAAGTACAGCAACGCTGGCAAAAATGGCTGCCGTGAGGGTACCCAGGTCAGGGTTAACCCAGGGTAAGAACGAAGATGCCCAGATGGTTACAGGATACATAATACCTGGAAATAACAACCATATTGTAAAAGTAATCACGGCAATCCCCAGAACAACAGGTACAAAATAGGATGTCACCTTATCTGCAAACTCCTGAATCGGAACCTTTGAACCCTGACATTCTTCAACCATTTTAATAACCTGAGCCAAAAAAGTATCCTTCCCAATTTTTGTTGCCCTTACCTTTATCATCCCCTCATGATTTACAGTTGCTCCAATCACCTCGTCACCAGGTTTTTTGCCCACAGGCATCGATTCGCCGGTTGCCATAGACTCATCCACAGAGCTCTCGCCTTCAATAATTACCCCATCGGTGGGGATTTTTTCACCTGGCCTTATCACCATCACATCACCCACTTTAACCTCCTCAACCGGCACTTCCTTTTCCTGCCCATCTACAATAATCCGGGCCGTTTTTGCACCCAATGCAAGAAGTTTCTTTATTGCCTGTGAAGCTTTTCCCTTTGCAGATGTTTCGACATACCGACCGGTAAGATGAAAAGCCATTATCATTGCAGAAACACCAGCATAGTTGGCTACCGATAGAAAGAAGCTTGCAAAGCCCGTTAAAAAAGAAACCGATGTTCCCATTGCAATGAGAACATCCATATTGGCCCTACCATGTACTATTGCCTTAAATGCAGACCTGAATGTTGGCCACCCACTAATAAAAAGCACAGGTGCAGCCAGCAGGATTAAACCCATATTAAAGACGGTCCTGGTAGGCCACACGATGCCAAAGAACATCTCGAAAACCATCCACACAACAATTGGCAGTGTAAAACCCCAGGCATTCCACATCCTTTTACGGGCACTTAGAACCTTCAATTGATCCTCATCCCCTTCAAAAGTTCTTACTTCTTCAAGTACCTGGTAGCCGGCATCCCTTATGGTTTTTTTAATTTGGTCCACTCCGATAATCTCTGAATCAAACTCAACAGTGGCCCGTTCTGCTGCAAAGTTTACAACGGCACTTTTGACCCCTTCTAATTTTCCCAATTCTTTTTCTATTGTATTAGCACAGGAAGCGCAATGCATACCCCCTATCCTCAGTGTTACCTTTTCTATCTTTTGCTTTACATCATAACCTACCTCTCTGATGGTTTTTTTTATCTCCTCTGCATCAAGAAGATTGGGAGAAAACTCCACAAAGGCCTCCTCTGACGCAAAATTAACCGAAGCCTTCAACACACCCTTTTTACTCTTAAGAGCTTTCTCAATATTCAGTGCACACGAGGCACAATGCATACCCTCTATTTCTACCGTAAGCTTCTTCATATTTTATCCTCCAGAATTACTGACCTGTTACCCTAATTAAATTAATGATCAAGAAGTTTCATTTTACTCTCCCAGTAACCGGTAATTCTCATTAATTGATCATTCATAGATATAAGGGGGTGGGATAGATACCCTACCCTGGTATAATATAAATTAACTGATATAAACTCGGAAGGCAAAGAAAATATTATTAAATCGAACGATGAATTTCAAATGTCAGGGAAAACTCAGGAATTTTGTAATGAAGTGTAACTCACCTTAGCACTATAAAAAAAATTGCTACATTAATCTAAATTGTTCGAAATTCCCAGTAATTAAACATTTTCAATTCAGTTCTTCACCTGGCTTTCTATTATTCGAGAAAGTCCACATCAGTTATATTATCTGGAAGCTTTAATGAGCTTTTTCTTTGGAACTACAACTTCAGCAGAACTTCCTATGTATCGTGTCATGAGGAGTATTAAAGATAGCGACAGCGCCAGGATAAAACCCGAAACAGCATATACTTTGGGCGACAATCCAAAACGAAGCATTCCATAAAGATACACCGGCAAGGTCATCCATGTTCCAGTCAGAAAATATGAGATAACAATTTCATCAAAACTAACTGTAAAGGCTAACAATGCAGCCCCAATCAGTGCCGTTCTTATCATCGGTAAGGTTACAAAGATAAATGCTTTAACAGGTGTAGCACCGAGATCCATTGCTGCCATTTTATATGTAGGGCCAAGTCTCAGAATCCGGCTTGAAACCTGAAATAGAACGATCGGGGTTGTAAAAGAAACATGTCCCATAAGGACTGTAAGCATTGAAAGAGGAATATGCAGAGATCTAACAAAAATAAGAAGGGTTAATCCCATTATTATTCCAGGAAGTATATAAGGAAGAAGGATTATTGCCCTAAGAACGCCTTTACCCGGAAATCTTACTCTTGTAATAAAGAATGCACCGCTTGTTCCAAATAAAAGACTTATCACAACGGCAAGTACACCTATCTCAACAGAGTGGAGGAGTGCTTTGAGCAACTCTGCATCTCTTGCAAGTTCTTTGTACCATTTAAGGGTTACCCCAGACATTCCCACTATTGTTTTTGTTGGACTAAATGAAAAAACAATTACAACCACAAGTGGAATGTAGAGAAAAACAAATATGAGGAAACCATAAACTTTTAAGATGGTTCCCCTTTTCTCCGTTCCAGCCTCTACAGATAATCTACTCACTGAGGAATCCCCCTTCTGTTGAACCGTATTTGGCCGTTAAACCTAAAATAGTAACAGAAATAACAAGGAGTATCAATCCAAGTGCTGCACCAAAAGGCCAGTTAAAAGAAAACCCAAACTGGCTCCAGATAAGATTTCCAAACATTATACCCTGGGTACCGCCAAGTTGAAGGGGTATAATATAATCTCCCAATGCAATAACAAATGCAAATATAAAACCCGTTATTAACCCGGGCATGGAAAGCGGTAATACCACATTCAAAAATGTTCGCATTTCATTTGCCCCAAGATCGCTTGCGGCATTCAGTATACTCTTTGGGATTTTTTCAAGGGATGTATATACAGGGATAAATACAAAGGGGATTGTGATATATGTAAGTGTAATTGCAATCGCAAATCTGTTGTAAAGAAATATTGTCAATGGTTCTTTTATTATCCCAATCCACATCAATATGGTATTTAAAACGCCTCTATTTCCAAGGATCGAACGCCATGCAATTATCCTAACAAGGTAACTTACCCATAGAGGTATAATACACATCATAAACAATAGATTTTTACCTCGCTTTAACTTAAATGAAACCATGTATGCAACAGGGTAGGCAGCTCCTAATGCTATTACAGCTACCGAAAGGGCAAGACGAAGACTTTTCAAAAGAATCCTGGGATATATTGGCTCGGTAAAAAATTTTATGTAGTTTGCCAGTGTAAAACTTTTCTCGATAACAAGTCCCTTACTCGAATAGAAGCTCATAGCGATGGTAAAAGCAAAAGGTATAATAACAAGAAATAAAAGCCATACGATTATAGGTATCCCCTTTATAAACTCTCTTGGTTTATCAAAAAGGGGTTCCTTTCTTAATGAATACCTATTGTTCATAGTATTTTACACGGCCTCCACCGAGTACTTTATTACCTCTTTTTCCCCACTGATTGGATACAGAATTATGTCTTCTGGTTTAAACTCAACCACTATATCAGCTCCCTCCTTCAAAGACGAATTCCAATTTGCCGCAGCCACAATTGCCCTAATCTCCTGACCCTTTAAAAGACAGGTAATCTCATAGTCATTTCCCCTGAACACAACCCTCTGCACCCGGGCTTTCAACACATTTTTACTCCCAGATCTTTTTCTGTTCAAAAGTACCTTTTCCGCACGGACACAGAACAACACCTCATCTCCAGGTCTCAGTTCTTCTGCACATTTTTCTGAAAAAACCTTTTCCCCGGACAAATCCACCACACCCATTCTTTTCTCTCGAGAAATAAGCACACCTCTCAGAAAGTTCATATCACCAATGAAACTGGCAACAAAAGGAGATGAAGGGTAATTGTATATCTCTTCTGGACTACCTATCTGGTGAACCACACCATTGTTCATAACCGCTATTCTATCGCTCATTGTCATAGCTTCGGTTTGGTCATGGGTAACATATACAAATGTAATCCCAACGTTTCTCTGAATATCCTTCAACACCTTCTGCATAGCAACCCTTAGCTTAAAATCAAGGGCTCCAAGCGGTTCATCAAGAAGGAGAGCCGCCGGTTCGTTAACGAGGGATCTCGCCAGAGCTATTCTTTGCCTCTGACCTCCTGATAGCTGCTGCGGAAGTCTGTACTCAAACCCACCCATATTAACAAGTGAAAGAACGGATTTTATCTTAGGCTCAGC
This sequence comes from uncultured Spirochaetota bacterium, assembly GCA_964518675.1. GTDB lineage: Bacteria > Spirochaetota > B62-G9 > B62-G9 > CAZFGQ01 > CAZFGQ01. The sequence goes on along the minus strand of CAZFGQ010000087.1, from coordinate 2,213 downwards.
TTCAGCCATACTTATCTTTTTCATTTTTAGGGGAAAATAAATATTTTTCTTAACATTCATATGGGGGAATAGTGCATAGTCCTGGAAAACGGTATTAACATTTCGCCTATAAGCTGGAACTCCCGTTACATCTTTTCCCTCAAGCAATATCCTTCCTTCGGTCGGGTTCTCCAGGCCGGCAATCATTCTCAATGTTGTTGTCTTTCCGCATCCTGAGGGCCCAAGTAGAGAAAAAAACTCACCTTTTCTAATTTTAACACTGAAATCCTTAACAGCTATAACGTCTCCAAAAACCTTTGTCACATTCTGCAGTTCAATGGCCACCTCATGACTCTCCATGGTACAACCCCACTCATGATATCAGTAAAATTATACTCAAACATGTGGATAATAAAAGAAAAATTAGAAAGGGGTGGACTTTTTAATCTTACTTATTGCTCATTCCACCCCTTTTTAAAATGCCAGTGATCAAAATTGCAGATCCGCATTTATCAACATTGAACCCAGAGGACCTATTTCATCAAGGTGTTGCCTTAACCTTATTCCAAAGCTCAACCCTTCTACCAGGATCCTCTTCAGCAACCATAATGTAGAGAGGAGCCGGAAACTCACTTATATCCTTCCCATACCACCAAGCTGAATCAAGAACAACAGGATTAAATCCACTGGCCCCTGCAGGATTAACAATTCCAAAACCAACAAGATTTGCCAGTTGCTCCTGCCCTTCGTCTCCTATCATATAATCCATATACTTAAGTGCCAGATCGTACGAAGCTCCTTTGGTTGGTTTGGTAATGACCCAGCCATCAATCCAGCAGATAGTCCCTTCTGTCATTGGAAACTGCTTGAATTTGCTTCGAACACCGGCCTCTTCAAGCCTTAGATTGAGAAGTGCATCGTTCCCGCCCAGCAATATATAGGCATCTTCTGCAGTTAAAACCCCAAACTCAGAATCCAGCCCTGTTGTAAATGTTCTTGCATTTCGCTTCCATTCAAGAAGTCTATTGAAGACTTTATTCCAATCATCTTCACTTTCAAAATGGAAAGGATCTTTAATTCCAACATGTATTGCAGCAATACTAACAACATTGGTGGATTCATCAAAAAACGCCGTAAGTCCCTTGAACTCGGGGGCTATCAGAACATCCAGTGATACAGTCTTGCCGTCAGCACTTATGTATTTGCTGATCTTGTTCTTATCAATTTTTTCCATATTAATTGTAATGGTCTGGGTTCCCCAAACGATCGGCACATGATAAGTTTTGCCTCCAATATTTGCATACGGATGCTCTCTAAAAAACTTCCCAATCTTGGTGTAATTCTTCAATCTACCGGTATCTATAGGCTGGATCAAACCGGCATCATAATACATCTGGACCCTACCTGAATCAATAGAGACGATGTTATACTCCTCAGGAGCAGCTTTCACCTTCGTAAAATGCTCCTCAACTGTTCCGGCATATGTGACCTTTACAGTGCAGTTGTTCGCTTCCTCAAATGGCTTAACCCACGAAGGTTCAGCATAACCCTGAAAACAGATGATACTTAGAGTGGGTTTACCCTTTTCGGGTGCAGCACCTTCTTTTTTACCAGCACCGAGGAGCAAAAACGCCGGAATAATAACCAGAATCAAGGCAAGAAACAGAAAATAACCCTTTTTCTTCATACCTACCTCCTTTAATTATTTTGGTATTTTATAAAAATTAAAATACTATAAGTATTTTCTGACTGTTTTTCTGAATTGCTCTATCTTTTCGTCTATTTCGCTATCAGATGATGTGACCGTAATACCAAAACCTGATCCGAGTCCTTTGTCATAAACACCTATACTTATATTAATTGCCCGTTTAAGAAGGGAATCTGTTCTTGGAAGCATACCTTCACGGTAATCAACATCTCCTCCTCTTTCCTTATAGTACGGACATGTAAACGGACAACCAACTCTATCCGGTGTTTTTTTGGAAAGAACATGTTCCATATTCGAATAAACATGCCACCCTGAATCGGCAACAACACCACAGCCAAGTTCATCTCCAATCTTTCTGGCAATATCCTCGCTGGGGAAAAACACAGTCAGAAGAGTGCATAACTCCCCATCAGGATCAGGAATTCTTCTGAATTCAATGCCATCGATATCACTGATTGCTTCTTTGAACCTTTTTTTATTCCTCTTGAGTATTGTTTTAATCTTGTCCATTTTATCCAGCTGTGCG
>CAZFGQ010000086.1:0-11019 GCA_964518675.1 uncultured Spirochaetota bacterium | reverse complement strand
TCCACTATCGCCCAAAACCTGTTTTTCCAATCCCCTATATTCCAAGATTTATCAATTTTTTTCTAAAAATTTTCTAAAGAAAATTGACTAAAACTTTTTCTATTTACTTATGAACATTCTCCTTCATGAAACGGATTATTCTAAAAAGGAAAACTTAATTTATAACAATTAAGGCCTGAGCAGGGTACTTTCGTTTAGTTCTGATAGGTTAATATAAATTAATAAAAACTAAAAAACTATACCTCTTTGACCATTCATTTTTACAATAGCTTTTATCCATGAATCTTTCTCCTGACCAAATCCTTCTTTTACAAAGCGATAGTCAAATTTTCGCTGAAACTCATTTAATTCTTTAATAAGGTTTTCAATTTTTGTTGTTTCAATTTTGATCAACTCAGGAACCATCTTATTCTGTGGATGTTTTTCAATTATTTGAAATAAATGGGGAATACATAATCCAAAGGATTCATTGGATAGCTTAAAAAACTCATCATCTTTTAGGTACTCAAGCAGAGCGGAAATTAATCAATCTTCAGTTCTCTGTTTGAACCTGCAGATTATACATTTCTTTGCATGTCTGTATTTGGATTTAAAACTCCCGCCATTGATGGTATTTCTTATTTTGCTCAACATTGTTTTTAAAAGGTCTTCGTATAGAATGCTCTGGCCCAGTGCATCACCCATCTCTTTTAGATCCCATGCATGATTGTTGCAGAATCCATCACCTTCCCTAAAATATTTTAGCATGTTAATTCTATATAAAATTGGAATTATTTTTCTTTAACAAAGAAAGTATATTTAAAAAATTTGTTGTGATAAATTAATGTTTCTATTATAATGATTCTTTGCACCTGACTTGTGTGATATGTAAAAAAACAGATAAGGAGGTAGTAATGAAAAGAGCAAAAAAGACGGAGTTATTTTTGGCAGTATTAATCGTTTTTGTCTTCAGTTTGGTCCCGTTGTTTTTGTTTGCTGCTGGAACCAAAAAGGCTGAGGAAAACAAGGTGGTGCTGTATACGGCACATCGTGAGACCATAGTTGAAGCTATGCTTCCGAAGCTCAAAGAAGAAACGGGAATTGAAGCGGAGTATGTAAAAATGGGTTCAGCCGATGTAATAAGGAGGGTCAAAGCCGAAAAAGCAAATCCCCAGTGTGATGTTATCTGGAGTATTGGGGCCGAACAACTGGAGGCCAATCCTGACCTTCTTGAGGATTATACTCCAAAAGATTGGGACAAAATTGATCCTGTATTCAAGGTTGGTAATAAGTGGTTGCCCTATACAGGTATTGTCATGGTCTTCATAGTTAATACAAACCTTGTGCCGGAAAGTGAAATGCCAAGAACATGGCTGGATCTGGGAGATCCCAAATGGAAAGGAAAGATCTCATCATCCAGAGCGGATAAATCAGGATCGGCATATATGCAGTTGTGCACTGTATTGAACATCTATAAAGACAGGGGATGGGAAGTTTATAAGAAAATCCTTTCTAATTTTGTTCTCTCGGGAAGTTCCTCTGCTGTTCCGCGGTATGTGAATGATGGTGAAGCTGCAATTGGTATTACACTTGAGGACAATGCCTGGGTATATGTTCAGGGCGGTGGACCTGTAAAAATCGTTTATCCTGAAGACGGAACAACAGCCGCTCCTGATGGTATAGCACTTGTTAAAGGAGCTCCTCATCCATCAGCTGCCAAAACATTTATCGACTGGGCACTTTCGAAGTCAACCCAGGAGTTCCTGGTCGAAAAGATGGGAAGAAGACCGGTTAGAGTTGATGTAAAAGCCAAGGGAGAGTTGCCTCCGCTCAGCGAGATAAAAACCGTACCGTATGATTTTGCATGGGCTGCTGGTAATAAGGATGAGTTTGTTAAAAAGTGGACAGAGCTGGTTATGGAGCTTGGATTATAGGATAAAATTATTTGGCAGATTTGTATAACAGGTTTGTTTGATAACAAAAAATTCCCCGTTGATCCTTTGGTATATAGGATCTTTAATGAAAATCTGAACTCATCAGCAACGATAGATGTCAGAGTGTATTTAGTTTTTACTTGCAAAAAAGGAATAGAAGTGCGATTCTATCTCTAATAATGGAATCGCACTTTTTATGTTAGAACGAATGTCGAGTTTTCTGAAAAATAGAAATCTTAGTGCAAAATAGTACCAAAAATGTAGCAGTGCCGGCGAACTTCGAACAATTTATACAAATATCTGTTGATTTTTTTTATTTTGTAGCAATAATTTGCGTCTAATAATGAAAGCTCGAAGTTCGCCCTATTAATGATTTATAAAAAGGTATGCTGATAAATGAGTTAGAGGGACGGTAATGGCATCGATAAGATTTGAGAATATTGATAAATTTTTTCCGGGTGTACAGGCCTTAAAAAACATTAATCTTGAAATAAAATCGGGTGAGTTTTTCACGCTTCTTGGGCCAAGTGGTTGTGGCAAAACAACTCTACTCAGAACCGTAGCAGGGTTTTATAAGCAGGACAGAGGGCACATATATTTTGAGGATGTGCTTGTCGACGATATTCCGGCACACAAGAGAGATACAGGTATGGTGTTTCAAAATTATGCCGTATGGCCACATATGACTGTGTATGAGAATGTGGCTTTTGGTCTTAAAAATAGAAAATTGAAACCTTCTGAAATAAAGAGAAAAGTTGATACCGTGTTAAAAATGGCAAGGCTTACCGGATTTGAACACAGAACGCCGGATCAGTTAAGTGGAGGTCAACAACAGCGTGTTGGCCTTGCAAGAGCCATGGTAATAGAGCCCAAAGTACTTCTCATGGATGAGCCCTTATCGAACCTCGATGCAAAGTTAAGGATAGAGATGAGGGAGGAGATAAGGGATATTCAGAGGCAGCTCGGTATTACGACAATTTATGTAACCCACGATCAGGAAGAGGCCCTGGTTATCTCTGACAGGATAGCCGTGATGAATGCCGGGGAGATATATCAGGTTGGAGAACCCTGGGAGATATATAAAAATCCTTCGAATATATTTGTTGCGTCTTTTGTTGGTACCATGAACTTTCTTTCCGGAAAAATAGCTTCTAGGAATGGCGATTCTGTTACTATTGATTTTGGGATTGGAAAACTTAATATCAAGGTTTCAAGAAGTTTACCCACAAGCGGTGAGGTCAGAATTGCTGTAAGACCTGAAGATTTAATACTGGAACCGAGGGCTTCCGAGATAAGATCAAAAAAAGAATTTTCGGTAATAAAAGGAAGAGTCATTAAAAGCTCATTTACCGGGACTCTTATTCAATACTTTGTCGAATGTGATAGTGGCAAATCTCTCATTATCGAGAGGCACAAACCTGAAAAAGATGCGTTAGTTCAAGATGGAACCTCTGTCGAGGTACTAATACCGAAGAAAGCTGTTTTTTTGTTTGATCCGGAGACAGGTAAAAGAGTATAAAAGGGGAATAATTACAACATGAAAAGATTATCCTTTAAGGCATTTAATTTCTGGACCATTGTAACAATTATGGGATACGTTCTGGTTATAATATTTCTCATTCTTCCACTATTTAACATATTTAAATCCAGTTTTATAGATAAGGTAACCGGAAATCTTTCTCTATCCAACTACAAGGAGTTTTTCTCCCAGAAGTATTACAGCGTTACCATTCTGAATAGTATGATTGTCTCGATCGGTGGAACCGTTGGAGCTTTAATTCTGGGTATACCTCTGGCATTTTTTACAACCAGATACAGGGTGTACGGTAGGGCCCTCATCTCCACACTTGCCGTTTTATCTTTGCTCTCGCCTCCTTTTATAGGTGCGTATTCGTGGATATTAATGCTGGGACGAAGTGGTTTTATCCGCAAGTTTCTTCTCACACATGGAATTGTACTTCCGGATATATATGGACCTGCAGGAATTATTCTTGTTTTTACACTTCAGTACTATCCCTTTGTTTATCTTTTAACCTCTGGGGCCCTTGCTACGGTTGATAGATCACTTGAAGAAGCAGCAGAGAACCTAGGAGTAACAGGGTTAAAGAAGTTTTTTAAGATTACTCTTCCTCTGGTGATACCTTCTGTTACTGCGGGTGGTTTAATAGCTTTTATGATGTCACTTGCCAATTTCGGAACTCCAATGATTATTGGAGGTAACTTCAGGGTATTGCCTACGATGGCATATAATCTATTCACCAGCGAGGTGGGTGAGAATCCTGGACTTGCTTCAACGGTGAGTATTTTCTTGATACTCTGTTCAACTCTTGTTCTGTTTATGCAGAGATATGCAGCAACCCGCAGGAAATATGCAAGCATGCTTATTAACAGACCCATTGTTAAGGTTCCCAGAGGTTGGCAGGCGCTTGGTATTCACCTGCTCTGTTATTTTATCGTTGGTTTCAGTACTTTACCCCTCGCGGTGGTTGTGTTTTATTCTTTTAAGAAAACAAAGGGCCCTGTTTTTCATCCTGGGTTTGGGCTGGAAAGTTATGCAAGGGTAATTCACGAAGTGCCTAAAACAATTACAAATAGTATTTTATATTCAGTTACTGCAGTTATACTGATAGTTATCGTTGGCTCTTTGATTGGCTACATCCTTGCTCGAAAAATAAACATTTTCACAAGGTTTCTTGATCCCCTTTTAATGATTCCCTATATAGTTCCAGGTACTGTTCTTGGAATCGGATTTATAATAGCTTTCAATAGAAAACCCATATACCTTGTGGGTACTGCGTTAATAATCATTATGTCATATTTTATCAGGCGACTTCCATATTCCGTGAGGTCGAGTGCTTCTATATTGAGGCAGATAGATCCCGGGCTTGAGGAAGCGGGAATAAATCTTGGTTCGCCTCCACCAAGAACATTCAGAAGAATAACATTACCGCTAATGATGCCTGGAATTATTTCCGGAGCCCTTATGAGCTGGGTTACGGCAATAAACGAACTTTCTTCCTCGATTGTTCTTTATGTTGGAAAAACAATGACAATGCCTGTCAGGATCTATCTGTCGGTGCTTGATGGATTTTTTGGACCTGCTTCTGCACTTGCCACTTTTTTACTTTTTGCAACCGGAATGGCAATGTTTCTGGTTAATAAGTTTTTTGGACTTGGAAGAGAAGCTATTATGTAGGAGTGGCTCTATAAAAACTTATTTAATTCTTCTATAAGATTAACTTTGCCTTTTACATAATGTATTGTGGAAAAACCCAATTTCTCTGCTGCCTGACAGAAAGCTTCAACATCATCGATATAAACGCACTCCTCAGCTTTCAGATCTGCTCGTTTGAGCAGGATCTGCCATATTTTAGGGTTAGGTTTCATTACACCTACTTTGAACGAAAATATATGCTGTTCGGGTAGCAGTACAAGCTCTTCATGCTCATACAGCCAGAGGGAGTGAAGATAATTAGTATTTGATAGAATAAATGTTCTTTTTTTGGCTGATGCAATACGAAATGCCTTTAGTCCTTCTCTATTAAAAGAAAATCCATTCCTGTATTCAACTCGAAATTGATTGTAAGTCCAGTTCTCATCACCATGTATCCTCTCTTTTATTCTTTTAAAAAACTCACGTGAATCGTACTTTCCCGTTTCTGAATCATATTCAAGATCACTTCCAAATAGTTTTGAGGCTATTTCATCCGGGGAAAGTGGAGAATGGCGGGCGAGTCTCTTACATATTTTTTCCCTTTCAACATTTACAAGAACATTTCCATAATCGAAAATAACAGCTTTTATTTTATTCATAATTCTCTACCCATATTTGAAAGAGCTGGCTAATGAAAAATCATGAGATTTTAGTATAATTATGATGAAGTACAGTTTCAAGAGAAATTACAGAATGTTTTAACTTTTAATTCAAAAGAAAATTTAATATAATCTATTATTGTAATTTTTATTTTAATGATATAATGTTTAAATAAATTATAATAAAAATAGAAGTTTAATAATTTTTTGTTGACATAAATTATATTATTAGTATTATATGTTTTATAATTTTAATAGGATATTATTTATCATCACCATTAATTATCAGCAGAAAGTAGAATCAGTATGTACCCTTCTAAAAGAATGCATTTTGTTCTTTCTCTTGTCGTTTTATTGTTTGTTCTAATTGTGGCGTTAACTTCAGGGGCTGAAAAGAAGCCGGTAGAGATAATTCCGGCAGTTGAGATTACAGATAAGACAGCTCTTAAATGTATTAACTGCCATTCACAGGAGACCCCGAATATTGTTAGCGACTGGAAGTTAAGCAAGCATTATGAGAACGGTATTGACTGTTCATACTGCCATGGTGAAAAACATACCAGTAGAAATGATGTTGCAAATGTTCAAATTCCGACTCCTGATGTTTGTGCTCTATGTCACGGGGAAAAAGTCGACGAATTCAAAAGATTGTTGATTCAGTATAGAGAAATCAATTAATATTAATTTGAAGTGTCTTAAATTCGCGTGTATATTATCATTTTCTATTTTTCAAAGCACTCAAGAGTTTTTTGAGTAATAAAACAATTAAATCTAACATTGAAAAAGAGAGGAGCCCTCCGGGCCCCTCTCTTTGATTTTTTGTAATGTTTTTTTACTCTTATGCTCAATTGTCTAAGCTGGACTCGTGTAATGACCTTCCAAAAAAATTATTAAATCTTTTTGTGACACAACCACCAATCGAAACATTCGTATTGTTTCATTCTTTCCATTGCTGTTTTTTCATCCGTTGGTGGAGGAATAATTACCTCATCCTTTACAATTTCATTATTCGGCCAGTTTGCCGGTATAGCAACACCGTGTTTATCCGATATCTGAAATGCTTTTACCATTCTGAGAATTTCATCCATGTTTCTACCAAGTTCCTGTGGATAGTAGAGGATTGCACGTATAAATCCATCAGGATCAACGATGAATACAGCGCGCACTGTATTTGTACCTTTACCTGGGTGTATTAGTCCAAGTTTTTTCGAAACATTTCCGGTATCATCGGCAATAATAGGAAACTGAATGTCAACTTTGAGGTTATCCCTTATCCATTCCGCCCATTTAATATGTGAGAATACCTGGTCAATGCTCAATCCTATAAGTTCACAATCAAACTTTTTGAACTCATCAAATCTTTTTTGAAAAGCTATGAATTCTGTGGTACATACCGGAGTGAAGTCTGCAGGATGACTGAAGAATACGAACCATTTACCTGCAAAGTCGTCCGGTAGTTTTTTTTCTCCATGAGTTGTTTTTACTTCAAGTGTTGGAAATTTCTCTCCAATCAGTGGAAATCTTTCAACTTCCATTTTTATATCTCCTGTAATAGATATATATTTGAATTGGTTACAATATAATAATATAAATAACTTTGTCAACAGTTATGTATTGTATAAATTGATAATTAAAATATTAGTATTTTTATGCTTTGGATCAATAATATATCTATAAAAATAGTAAAAATTTTAAGTATGATGCTTTATTTCTGATTAATATTTGCCTATTGCAAATGTATCATTGTAATATATGGGTTTAAAGATGACAAAATCGCGGTATTTTGCGACCGTTAACGACTGCCAAAACGATAGTATAGAGGGATGGGACGCCTTTAAAAGTTGAATGATTTTGGGGTGGGGGATTGAAAAAATGAAAACACAATCTTATTTAAAAGAATTGCTCAAGCGGATAGATGGGAAGGGCTATAAGGCATACAAGGATATAAGGGGTGGATATGACTATGGAGATTTTACTCTGATTATTGAACATGTTCAGGGAGACCCTTTTGCATCTCCCAGCAGTATTACAGTAAAGGTAAATCAAAAGGTTGCCTCTTTTCCAAGAGAGACATATTCCAGCAAGAGCAGGTGTATTGGGCTTAGGGATTACATAACCAGGCGTTTTAGCATTGCTGCTCGAAAGTATAATAGAAAACCAAGGGGTTCAGGAAAGAGTGGTATAATCAGTATTGATACTCCGGGTCAGGAAATCCTTGAGAGAACCAGCTGCTTTGTGGATGACGATTATGTTGAATTAAGATTCAGGGTTGGTCTTCCCGCATTTGGGAGGCGGATTGCGGGCCGAATAGCTGAGGAGATATTTTTTAAAGATGTACCTGAACTTATAAAAGCATCGGCTTTCTATAGTTCGGTCTGCGGTGAATCCCTTACGGAACATATTGAAGTTAATGAGGATGCTGATTACCTCCGTTCTCTTTTAAAAAAGGCTGGTCTTGTCTGTTTTGTAGCTGATGGCTCGATACTACCCCGTGCAAGTGGAGTGGATCAGAGACCCTTAAAATCTGATATTGTTGTTCCTTTTACATCACCTGATTCCCTGAGGGTAAAGTTTACGCTTCCGAATAGGGGTGAGATTGCAGGGATGGGAGTTCCAGAGGGTGTCACACTGATTGTTGGTGGTGGATATCATGGAAAATCAACACTTTTGAATGCACTTGAGCTCGGTGTTTATAATCATATTCCCGGGGATGGAAGAGAGTTCTGTGTAACCATCCCTGATGCTGTAAAAATTAGGGCAGAAGATGGAAGAAGGATAGAAAAAGTTGATATATCGCCTTTTATCTCAGGTCTGCCTTTTGGTCGGGATACAAGGGCATTTTCAACGGACGATGCCAGTGGAAGTACATCCCAGGCCGCCAATATAATTGAGGCCCTTGAAATAGGGGTAAAACTTCTGTTGATGGATGAGGATACATCTGCTACTAACTTTATGATAAGGGATCACAGAATGCAGGAGCTTGTATCCAAAGATAAAGAGCCCATTACACCTTTCATTGATAAGGTGCAATTGATGTTCCGGGATTACCGGGTTTCTACTATTCTCGCAATTGGGGGTTCGGGGGATTATTTTGATGTTGCCGATAATGTAATCTGTTTGGTTGAGTACAGACCTTACGATGTTACTGCAGAGGCAAAAAGGATTGCAGAGAAGTATCGTTCTGAAAGAAAACCAGAGGGTGGTAAGGAGTTTGGAAAGATAACGCAGAGAGCTCCTCTTTCGCATAGTTTTGATCCAAGTAAGGGGAAACGGGAGGTTAAGATTTCTTCGAAGGGATTAAAATCCATTCATTTTGGCACTCATTTTATTGATCTTGGAGCAATTGAGCAACTTGCAGATGTAAGCCAGACACGGGCGATTGGTGATGCAATCTACTATGCCACCAGGTTTATGGATGGAAGAAGAGGTTTAAGAGAGATCGTAGATACTGTGATTAGAGATATTTCTGAAAAGGGCCTTGATGTGTTATCCCCGAGGCCTGTAGGCGATTATGCAATGTTCAGAAAATTTGAACTTGGGGCTGCCATTAATAGACTTAGGACCCTTGAGGTAAGGCAGATAGATGATTAAAATCATTGTAACGAAGGCGAACTTCGAACAATTTAAATAATAATGCGTTGGTAAGTTGGCTTAATTTTGAAAAAAACCGAAACTCGCCCTCTGTTGTATTTTTGTTTAATCAAACCGTGTATGGATTTATAAAATTTCCCTGAGCGTATTCTATTTTTAGCCCTTATTTAAGATCTGAATGTTTTTCCTTTATTTTATCCGCCAGCTCTTCAAGGGCATTAAAGTCGTCTGATTTTGGATACCCCTTTGCCATAACTGTACCGAGTACTTCCAGCTTCAGGTTTGGTATTAACTCGGATAATCTTTCAATTGTTTTTGTAGCCCATCCATAGGAACCTATTATTGCAGCGTATCTTATTTTTGGTCTTAAAGCATTTGCAAGATGAGTGGCAAAAAACACCGCCGGGTGTGGTCCGACATGCACTGTGGGCGAGCCAATTACAATCGTTGCTGCATCCACAAGCGATATAGCCAGTTTACCAATGTCTGTTGATGACAGCTCGAATTTCTCAACCCTGATCCCTCTTTCTATAAGTAGACCAACAAGATAGTCGACCATTTTTTCTGTACTTCCGTGCATTGATATGTAAGGAATTACAACCAGGTTCGAAACTTTATCCGAAATCCAATCTCTGTATGCATCAATAATGAAATTTGGCCTGTCGTATATTGGACCATGACTTGGAGCTATCATGTCGAACTCTAATTGCTCTATCTTTTTGATGTTATTTTTAATACTGTTTCTGAAGGGCATCATAATTTCTGCATAGTATCTTTTAGCCCCTTCGAGTATACAGGCATCTTCACCTGCATAGAGTTCTGAGCTGGCAATATGTGAACCAAAGAAATCGCATGTAAACAGAATCTTTCTTTCATTCAAGTATGTCACCATGGTTTCTGGCCAGTGAACCCATGGTGTGTGGATAAATGTTAAGGTAAGATCGCCCAGTGAGATTGATTCTCCATCGTTAACCGTTTTGATTCTTTTGGCCTGGATGTTCAAGTGATCTATTAACAGGTCTTTTGCCTTTGGACTGCATATGAGGGTTGCCTCTGGATATTTTTCAAGAACAGTGGGTATTGCACCGGAATGATCCTGTTCAGTATGATGAGAAACTATGTAGTCTATTTTTGGTACATCTTTGAGTTGATCTAAAAGTACCTCTTCCATTGAAGGATCAACAGTATCAAGCAGGGCTGTTTTTTCACTTCCTTTAATCAAGTATGCATTGTAGCTGGTACCATCTGGCAGAGGGATAAGGGAATCAAACAATCGTCTGTTCCAATCAATTGCTCCATACCAGTAAACCCCCTCCTTTATTTTCCTCTGTTTCATTTTCTTCCTCCTGAATTGATTTCATCATGGGTATAACTTATCAAGACTTTGAGCTTTTGGCAAAACGATTAATTTAGTCAGGTTACTCCTCGATTGAATTACGTGAATCAGGTGGGATAAACCGAATTTGCCGGTTTAATTCCGGTAAGGAGTCTAATTTTTTGCTTAGCATAGAGTTTTTCCTCGAGATTTTCAAACCCTATCTCGAGGAGTACTTTTTTAAAGTCCCGTGCAATAAAATCCTTGGCTTCGGGGCATTCAAGGTGATTGAAAAAAAACTTTAAAAATAAGCCACAATTTGATAGGTTGAACTCTCCCCAATCGAATATATGTATCTTTCCTCCTGGCTTGAGGGCTTTGAATCCA
>CAZFGQ010000085.1:0-11146 GCA_964518675.1 uncultured Spirochaetota bacterium | reverse complement strand
TTATAAATATCCAGAGAGATATTTACCTGGGCATAAAATCTGATTAATATATGAGTGAGGATATGTAATTTTTGTGAGGTATATAAAAATGCAGGTGATAGAAAGAATGACGGAAGAAGCTATAGACGAGGAAATCAACAAAATTAAGAAACAAATGAAAGGTGGTTTATTTATTCCCGTTCACCATTATCAGCGGGATGAGATAGTTCAATTTGCCGATTTTGTTGGTGATAGCCTTGAATTATCCAGGGTTTCAGCTCAAACAGAATCCAGGTATGTGGTTTTTTGCGGGGTTTATTTTATGGCAGAGATAGCGCGGATTCTGGTTCCTGGTGATAAAACTGTCTGTGTCCCGGATCTATCTGCAGGGTGTCCCCTTGCAGACCTTGCGTCAACCCCAGAGGTGGAGAGCGTATGGAATAAACTCCAGAAAATTAATCCAGGTATATACGTTCCTGTGGTTTATGCGAACAGTCATGCTTCGTTGAAAGCTTTCTGCGGCAGGAACAATGGATTAGTTTGTACCTCAAGTAATGTACAGACGATTTTTGAGTATATTCTCAAAACCGGCAAAAAGGTCTTTTTTATGCCTGATAGGAATCTTGGGATTAATACGGCAAGGGCAATGGGACTCGAGGATAGATCAATTATTGTGGATCATTACAATACTGATAATATCACAGATGCTACGCTTAAAGATAAGGAAATTGTTGTATGGAATGGGTACTGTGTGGTTCATCTGGCTTTTAATGTCTCTCAGGTGGAATACTGGCGAAAAAAAATGCCTGACGCAAAGGTTATTGTCCACCCCGAATGTGAACCTGAGGTTGTAATGGCGAGCGATTATTCGGGCTCCACATCAAAGATTAAGAAGATGATCGAAAACTCTTCTTCGGGGAGTAAATGGGTAATCGGTACTGAATACAATATGGTTCAGAGGCTTGCCAAGACCCATCCTGATAAGGTAATTGTACCTCTGGAAAAGTCTGTTTGCGCCAATATGTCAAAAAATAATAGGCAAAAACTATTAAAGGTTCTAAGAAGCCTTGGTGATGAAAAGCCTTTGAACACCATAGATGTTGATGAAGATACTTCAAGATATGCAAAACTTGCAATACAGAGGATGCTCGAGTTGAGCAAATGAAGAACAATGGGAACGAACAAAAAGTCAAAGGTTTATCGCTTGATATTCTCAAAACTTGAAGATATTGCAGGAGCTGTTGCCGAAGTTTTGCTCGGTGGTGGGGTATGTATCATTCCAACCGATACGATTTATGGTATTGTGGCTCTTGATAGGTATCCCGATTCGATTGAAAGGGTCAAGCAGATAAAGAAGAGACCGGAAAACAAACCTTTTTTGAGGCTTATAGGAAGTCTTGAAACATTGAAAAGATATACACCACAGCAGGTACCTGAAAGACTCAAAGTCTACTGGCCGGGGCCACTTACAATTATTTTCAGAGATTATAATGGTAAAACTATAGCGTTGAGGTGGCCAGATTACTATTTTCTGAAAGCTGTATTCAGGCTCATTGGTAACGAGGCTATTGTGGCTCCAAGTGCCAACATAAGTGGGGAACCACCGATTTTTGATGAAGAAAAACTTGTTCAAACATTTGGAGATCTTGTGGATCTTATAGTGATCTCCGATGATGTTAAACGGGGACGAGAACCCTCTACAATTATTGATATAACAAAGGAACCATGGAGTATTGTAAGAGAGGGGGCAGTGAAAATTAAGCTTTAGAATAGCTCATGCTGGAGGTGCGACATACTGGAAGTGCGGCATAATAGAAGAAAACTTATGCCGGAAGCTATTGGGCTGTAAAAGTTTTACATCAGAACATATCTGTACCTGGATTTCTGTCTGATAATGTGGTCGTAACCCGTTGAGTCTTTAAGAACCTCTTTAATGTTGATCCTATCTGCTTTTCTGTAATGCCTCCTGGCTTCTTTTTTACTAATCCCTCCAGTCAGTTTTCTGTTAATGATCCTTTTTCTCAATAACCTCTTCAACGGGATTATAAATATCCCCAGATCGAAAAATTCTCTCACGCTGTTCCAGGGAGAGGTGCCGAGAAAAAGATAGTTTCCTTCGATTATGAATATTTTTTTTCTATCTGAGATTTTTATTCCTTTTAAAACAGGTTGGTGGATCTTTCTTGAATACACTGGCCAATAGAACTCTTCGTTGGTGGTTCTTAATATGGCAAGATGGGAGAGAAAGGATTCCATATCGTAGGTTTCCTTTGCTCCCTTGATTTCGTATAGAGTAACTTTTTTGAAACCCCGTGCGATTGTCCTTTCTTTTAAAACTTCGTTCTTTAGATGAAACCCGTCCAGGGGTAAAATTGTAACATCAAGATTTCTGTTTTTAAGATAACTTGAGATTGTAAGGGCTATTACACTTTTGCCGCTTCCAGGTGGACCTCCAAGTCCGATTATAAATGGTTCTCTGGTTGAGTCTCTGTACAGATTTTCGATGTTATTGCAGAGCGGAACAAAGCAGTGGGAGATACTATCTTCCGTATAGTAGATTGTAACGGGTAAATCAGCATCAGTGAGTTCCAGTTTTACAAGCTTATTCATTCTGCAAATTCCTATTTATGAGATTTTATCAGAAGAATGTATTATGACCATTCCTGGATATTTAATAAGTTTTGACTTATATAATATAGTCGTAATATTTTAATTTAATAGATGATTCTCCTGATAGTGATATAAATTTCAAACTTCTATAGAAGCATAGAATAGAAGGGAAATAATTTAGATCGGAGAAATAAGAAATTAAGAAATGTTAAGTAGTGGTAAAGTTCTTAACTCAATAATTAGTGGAATATAACGCATTGGAAAAGACTCAGAATTTGTAACAATTAAAGGATTTACAAGAGCTAATTCGGAGTTGGAGATGAAGCGCAATTCGAGTAATAGTACCTCTGGTGAATTAAAAGAAGAACCCAGAAAACAGTTCAGGAGGGGTGGCAGCAATCTCAATAGATCACATTATGGTAGCCAGTTGAATAATTCTGATGCAAAGGGTTTATTGGGTAGGCTGGTTAAGGATTTTAGAAGCTCACTTAAACCACCTGAAACAGAGGAGTGGATCAACCAGTATTTTAATCGCCCTATTGCATTTTTAATAGCGAAGGCTTTCCAGAAAATTAGATTTACACCAAACTCAATTACTGTATTGAGCATGGTATGTGGGGTTTTGTCAGGTTATTTTTTTTCAAAACTGGATACTTCAAGCGTGGTAATTGCTGCAATACTTCTTGAAATGATGATACTTCTCGATTGCGCCGATGGACAGCTGGCCCGCATGGTAGGTAAAAGTTCAAGCTTCGGAAAAACACTTGACGGGCTTGCAGATTTTGCCACCCATCTATCGATTTACTATGGGCTGGCGTATGGTCTCTACCTTAAAGAGCACCATTACTATATTTTTATTTTGGCAGTGGTTGCTCAGCTGTCAATGTACCTTCATATCATTCTCTACGATCACTATAAAAATATTTTTATAGATGTAATATATCCGGACTATGTAGACAGACTTGAGAAACTGGATGAGATAAAGGATAGGATTGTAAGGGCAGAAAATTCGGGAAAAAAGTTACAGGCATTAATATCGAGACTTTACTATACGTTTTATAAAATAGAAAACTGGGCAATATCTCTCAGTTACTCCCCAAATATAAAAAATTTTTATGAAATTGTACCATATCCAGAGGAGCTTGATGAGTATACAAAAAGCAGGTTTTACAATGAGATGAAACTGCCTGTGAGATTATGGTCGTTTATAGGAGACACAATCCATCTTACTATTTTTGTTGTTTTTGGTTTTTTAAATCTTGTCCATTTGATTTTTCCGGTGATAATTCTGGGTACAAATGGTCTAATGATACTTTGTATAATTATTCAGCGGATTAGATTTAAACGACTTGGTCTTGAAAGAGAGCTGCTATGGCTTGGTAGAATATATTAAAGATTCAGATTCAGGGCGAACTTTGAGTTTTCATTATGAAACGTAAATTATGAATACAAAATAAAGAAATCGATAAATATGGATTTAAATTATCCGAAGTTCGCCGGCACTGTGACATTTTAAGTTTTATCTTGCATTAGGATTTCTATTTTTCATAAAACTCGACATTCGCCCATTTATAAAATAAGGGGTTATTGACTCTTTAGTTGATCAATAAAATTGTAAAAATCCACCTCGTCTCCGTCTATACCATACTGGTAAACGAACTCTGTTGCGATCTGGGTAGAAACAATGGCTTTCAGATAATTCTCGGGAACCCTTTTCATCAGGTTTTCAATCCCTATAAGTCGCAGAAGGCTTTCCGGCACATATCTTTCGACAACTTTTTTAACGAAGCCCCTCTCCTGTCCGAGATTGGATTTGTGCACTGAATCTGTTATTTCATTTATTTTTTTACTTATCATGTTTGAAAGGATGGTGAATGGGATATTTTTTTCGCTGTGTTCTTTCCACATGAGTTCAAACTCCAGCCTGGCATTTCTCTTTATCCTGGAGATTATCTCATTGACGTATGTTTTTCTGAACTCTGGTATTTTACCATTGGTTACCCTCATGTGAATATCAAACTCATCATCGTTTAAAGCCAGAGAGGCCAGAACCTCCAGCGATGATGAGGTAACTCCGCCTTTATTCGTCGAGGCATCTTTGAGTACGATTATACCATTTTCTTCAAGCCGCAGTCTTGCGTCCTCAGTTATAAATAGATTTGCCCCTTCTACTATTATTTTGAATTTCGGTTCTTCATTTTTGTCAAAAAGTTGCTGCCAGTTGTTTATGTTTATTGCTGCGGGTCTTCCTCCACACGGTACAAAAAGATCTGCTTTTGCAAGTGGATGAAGATGAAATCTGTTTCTGAACTCCTCGCCATTATGTACTACAGTACCATCGGGAAGTTTTACTTTCCTGTCATTTATCGAAACAAAAAAGCCTCTAGGGGATAGTTTGGATCGATCAAACTGTTCGACCATAACCCTCTTTCGTGCGCATCTTATTAGCTCATCTCTGTTAATGCCTTCGGGATCGTAGAGTACTCCACTTCCGTCTATCACCGCTATTGTTTTGTCCTTTGATATGAGTATTTCGTTACTTCCCAGGTCACCATCTGGGCCACCTGTCTGGATCTTTGTTATTTTCGTTTCACCAAGATTAAGTTTTTCAAGTACGCCGAGAACATATTCGTGAATGCCAACTGTGGTCATTCCATATAGGTCGTGTGGAACTCCTCCCAACTCAGGAGCTTTACCCGTGCTGAAGGCTTTCCAGAATGGATAGTTGCGTCTTTTTGCATAAAGACATGCCCAATTCATCAATTCTGCGGTTCCTTCATCAGGACCAATAAATATAATCTCTTTTTTTCCGTATAGATCTTTAACCTCTTCATTTGGGATTATCAGATCCATCATTCCATCTATGTAGCTCTTGAATGCTCGTTCAGCTTCATCCTGATTCTGGAGGTGTAGCAGTATGGTCCCTTTGGATCCACCCTCTGGGATATCTTTATTTTTTTTCTGCTGGGTTGAAGCAAGGTTATAGTTTTCAATGAATATTGTATCAAGATTGTTCTCATATGATGTTAGAGATCGGGATCTTACTATTCTTATTCCACCTCTGGCAATATCCCTGAATCTGACATGGAAACCAATAAATTCTCTTCCTGCAAAAAAGAATATTGCAAATGGCTTTTCGGGAAAATCAATGGGGTCAAGAAACTCTGGATCAAGTTTGTACGCCATGCACGTTTTATCGCGCATAAAAAAGTTCGTTTTTGAAATGAGATCGTTAAACATTTTAAAATACTGGAGGATTGTTTTGTTTTTATTTGAAGAAACATCCTGCTCAATCTTGTGTTTTATATCTTCTTCGAGTTTTTTTATTGATTTTTCAGTATCACTTCTGCTGGAAGCTTTTAATAACGCCTCAGGTGCCAGTCTACTCTTAAAGTGCTGGTACAGGAGTGCAACAATCTCTGGATGTGTAAATACTGCTTGTGCTATTCTGGTCTCTGAGAATGTATCTTTCACAAGCCTCATTTTTATTGTATCGAGGATTCCCTTTGCTTCCGGCTGATCTTTTAGTGCATTTTTTAACACTTTGTACTCGGTTGTTAAAACAGTTAGGAATTGGTGGGTAAATGTTGCTGCAGATACTGCATACATTGTCTCCTGTGCTGAGAATACCTCACGGTAGAAAAGATCGGTCAGAGGATGTTCGGGTAACATAACAACAGCATTCAGATCGCGAACAAAGTTTTCAAGGAGTGCTTTGTCGAGCTTATCAAAATAAAAAGTGTAGATACGTTTGTTGTCTCTGAACGGTTCTCTGTATTTTCTATTTGAATAGATGTTGTATTTGTAGAGAAGATGTGAGAAATTGGTCAGAAAATCTCTGTTCTCCCCGCTGTGGATCCCCACCATTACCCTTGTTTCATTTGTTTCGGGCTTATCGCTGAATGCTATGTATGGCGATTCTCTATTGTTCATCGATTCCCAGGCTTTTCTGTACCTCTCGATGGTTTCCGGAGATGAACGTTCTAGAAACTCCTGGCTGGCAACGTCCTCAAATGATACTTCTTTTTTTGAACCAGATTGGTTTCTGAAAGATGGTTTTGTAACAACATAAAAACGGAGGTAATGGTTACCAGTTTTCTTTTTTGTACGGTAACTTTCGAGCCTGTAGAGGGTGTATTTTCTGTCGATTCTTTTTTCTATCTCTTCTGTTTTTGAGGAAACGTCCTCAACTATATAAATGGCTCTATCTGCCCTCTCGTTCATCAACTGAATTCCAACCCCTTCACCTCCGTACCTAGATACGAGCTCTGAAGCACTGATTGCGATGAGGTGCTTTGCTATCTCTTCTATGCCAGTTGTTTTGAAATAATAAGAATCAATTCCAAGCTCAACTGTAAACCATTCTATTTCTCGCCTTGCCGTTTCCGGTGTCATATATCCAGTTCCGAGGAGCAATTCCTCCAGGGTTACAAGGTCTTTGAGCGACAGGTAGGATTTTTTTGCAATCTCTGAAATACTTTTCATCTGCTATCATCCTTTCTACTCGATGTTTTCCCGTGATTTCAAACGTTTATATTTTGTTGAGTTATGTATGCTGAACAAATACAGTATAAATATAGTATAATATCGTTTAATTTAAAAGAATAATAAAAATTGGACTCGTATGATTTTAATTGGTTGTCTGGGAAAAACCTTGAAATATGCTGTGAATATACTTATTATTAAACAAAAAATTGAAGGGATGGGGAATGCCAATATTTATTCAAAAGAAGGAAAAGGAGATAGTTGAACATATCAAGCTTCATGCAGATCTTGTTGAGGAGACGGTTAAGAGTTTTGTTGCGGCGCTGGATCTTTATCTGGATGGGGAAAAGCAGAAATCCCAGGAGTTTACAAAGCAGTCCCATAAACTGGAAGCCCAGGCCGATGAGTACCGAAGAAAGATAGATCGGGAGATGTATGAAGGGGCATTTATGCCTTCAATACGAGAAGCCCTTTATCTTGCAGTTGACGCAGTTGATAACGTTGCGAATGAAGCGGAAACAACTGGAGATATACTTACTCTGGTTGAGCCTGTAATCCCGGATGAAATAAAAGGTGATCTTAAGATAATGGGAGAGTTAACCTCAAAATGCGTTGAATATTTACGCCAGGGAGTCCATAACCTTTTCGACAATATAAAACTTGTTTTTGATCAGATGAGGGAGGTAGAGAGACTTGAAGGAGAGGTTGATAAATATGTCTGGAAAACTCTAAATATGATTTTTAAAGAACTTAAAATACAAAAGTTTTCAGAGCGTTTGATGTTAAGAGAAATAATTTTGCATATTAACAATATAACAAACAGAATGGAAGATGCATCGGATAGGCTTGATATGATAGCGCTCAAATTAATCACATGATATTTCTGAGTTTGATATTGATTTTTCTGTCCAATATTAGTATTATAAGGTTTACCATTTTTTAAGTAAAAGTATTGTTTAGACTGCATTTCTAATTAGTGAAAAGCAGTACCCTGCCGTTTATATAAATCAATACAGTGTTAGCAGGGTAATGAACCGCCAGAGGCGGTTATTTTTTTTAGATCTTTTTATGTTAATAAATTCCGCTTGCATTTTTTTAGAATACTGTGGAAGAGCAGATAGTCTATTCTGGAGTGTGAGGATGTTCAGGTTAATATCGGGGATTTATCTTGGATGGGGTTTGGGAGCAAATGATGCTGCAAATGTTTTTGGGACAGGTGTTGCAAGCGGGGTAGTAAAATATAGAACAGCTATAATACTTACCTCTATCTTTGTCCTGATTGGAGCTTATCTCGAGGGCTCAAAAGGCATTGCAACCTATGGAAAACTTGCAAATTTTGATCTCAATACGGCATTTATTGCTTCTCTGGCTGCTGCCATCACTATTAATGTGCTTACGATTCTTGCCTTACCTGTTTCTACTTCACAGGCAATAGTTGGTTCGATGGTAGCTGTTGGGATTATAGGTGGCGATCTGAATCTGAAAATTCTGACAAAGGTACTTCTGAGCTGGATTCTGACCCCCATAGGAGCCGGCATTATCTCTTATATCCTGTATCGGGTGCTGGGATGGTTGATTGAGGGAAGGATAAAGAATGTTAGAGTCTGGTCTTTAATGATGAAAGTTGGGTTTTTTATAGTGGGAATATATGGTGCCTATACACTTGGGGCAAATAATGTAGCCAATTCTGTTGGGGTTTTTGTAAAAGCCGGGATGGTATCTTCAACAACAGCAGCGATAATAGGTGGGCTTTCTATTGGTCTGGGTGTCCTGACATTCAGCAAAAGGGTAATGATGACAGTTGGTAAGAAAATAACAAACCTCAGCGATTTTGCAGCTCTTATAGCTGTACTTGGCCAGGATTTGACTGTGCATATATTTACATGGGTTGGGGTTCCTGTTTCAACCTCTCAGGCAATTGTCGGTGCTGTAATGGGTGTTGGGTTTGTCAGGTCCAGCAAATCGCTTAATCTGAAAGTGCTTGCAAATATTGGATTGGGATGGCTTAGTACCCCCACTTCTTCATTGATAATTGCACTGATTCTTCTAAAACTCCACAGTCTGCTATTTTAAGTTTTTAGTTTTTGCCATACCTGTGGGCTGTTGAAACAGCTGTCCTGATGTTTTCTGGCGGGGTTGTTTTTGCAAGGTTACAGAGGTAAAGTGAAAATCTACCACCTTCTTTTCCGACAGTTACATATTTTTTTACCTTTTCTTCGACGGCCTGGGGTGTAGCACTGGCAAGAAATGAGGACCCAATACCAAGTACAAGTGCTACATTATGCTTTCTGGCAAAGTTTTTATAGATCTCAGGTCCTAGTTTTTCTACATCTGGGTCCTGTCCTTCAAGAAAATTAGGACAGACTTTAAGTTTTAATTCAAACATTTCCTCGGGATTCTTTAGATACCTTTCGCCAATCCAGTTGGGTACGTAGACTTCACTACCACATACGGTTATGATATCTGTAATGTACGGTATTATCCATTCGGTTAGTATTTTAGTGTTTATGATGGGGATTGAGGCAGTTGCATCTGATCCGACTATTGAAGAAGCATCGGGAAATTTTTCCTTCTGGTACATAATCCATGGGATGATAACCTCATATGTTATTCTCTGAAATAGTTCCTTTGAAAACTGGGGATTTTCGTATAAATCCAATAGTAGTTTTTCAATGCCTCTAATATTTGCGGCAAGACTGAATGGTGCTGTAAAGTTTATGGGTGATGTATATCCGGTAAGATTACGAAAAAGTTCCTGTGCTTCTATGGCAAACGTAAAAGGAAAAACTGTTCGAAAATCTGGTGTTTTTATTTTTCTGAGATCATCTTTATCTTTGATGAGAGGATTGCTTCTATCGGCATCAGGTACACCATTTTTCCTGTATATTATTCTTTGTCCAATACCTTCTGCTTCGATATTGTAAACATCAAAGTCGACGCAGGGTGCATCAAGTCCGTATTTTTTGGTAGTTTTGAGGATTCCGTATACAAGATTTTTTGCATTTCTGTAAAAACTTTTCCCGGTTAGTCCTGATTCAGCCATGGCAAGCTCGTGGATCTGGGCAAAAACGGGTACTCTGCTTGAAATCCCTTTCATTGACTTTTTCATTAACTCAAATGTTTCCCTGAAAAATGAAAACTCATGGGATGGTTGCTTGCTTTTCATAGAAGTTCCTCCGAAACACCGGGTAACACTAAATGTTTAAATTCCCGAGTATCTATCTTTCTTTTCTTTTTTTAAGGATAGTGTCCACAGCCTCTCTAAATCCATAGGCTGATTCCTTATGAGTTATATAGTTTGGAAGGTGAGAGATCTCATCGATGAAATCTTTTAGATTTGCAACGGCTATAGTTGTAGGAAACACTCTGAATATGGGCTCATCGTTTGGAGAGTCACCAATATATGTTGCCTTTCTTATTATCTGTGAGAAATCCGTCTGATAAACCTCAGCAATGAATTTTTTAACCCCTGTAATTTTATTGAATGATCCATACCAGCAATTTATGTGTATGTCGGATATTTTATATGTTCCACCTTCCTCAGTTATGATTCTGCATATTTTTTGTATGTCTTCTTTCTTTAGGTGCTCAACATCTTCACAGTAGTCAATCGCAAGGTCAGCTACCCTGAACGGCTGGTCGGCAGCTATCCCGGCTCCCGGGACCTCCCTCAATACTCTTGTTTTAATTTTTTCGAGTATTTTTTTGCCTTTTATCTTTTCTTCCTCGGAGATAAGGTAATTTCTCAACATTTTTCTATTTTTTCTATCGTATAGGTAAAAAAAAGCACCATTTTCTCCTATTATACCCTTTACAGGCCACATCCTGGCTATATGATCACACCATCCGGCAGGCCTACCCGTAACTGGTACCACGTCTATGCCTGCTCTCGAGAGATCCCACAGTGCAGAATAGGATGCATCCGTTATCTGGCCATTTTTTGTAATGGTACCATCTATATCCGTAAAAAGTAATTTCAGGTTTTTACAGAATGTCGGGGGTATTTCTTCGATTGGAGGGATACTATATCTGGTTTTCTGTTTCATTTATTAAAGTTCCTTTTTGATCCATA
>CAZFGQ010000084.1:0-11276 GCA_964518675.1 uncultured Spirochaetota bacterium | reverse complement strand
AAGCTCGGGTTTTTCCCTACGTGGAATAATTCTGCCGCCTTCAGAAGAGATAATACCGATTTATCGAATCTACCTTTTACTCTAATACTTCCAATAACACCACCCAGTTTAATTGCAGTTTTTTGCCTCGATGAATAGTAGTTAAGATCAAGCCATTTTAGTCTTCGTTCAATTTCTTCGAAATCATATACACAGGTATTATAAATCTCCTCGTTGTAGTTTCCATATAAATAGCATATGAAAGCAAGTCTTCTTTTTATTGCATTCAAAAGATCCTCAAATTTGAAATCCTCACCATATTTTCCCCTATATTTCAATCTCAGAGGTGAGAGAAAAAGAACCTCGATTATTGATTCATCATTCAAAATCTCATGGTTTGGTTTTTCGAGTTGCCATCTACTCTGCTCAAAGTCCATATCAATGTTGCGATCTTTCTTGAGGATATTACAATCATTCACTTTCACCTCTTTTATAGTATATTTTACCCGCTCCTTAAAAACTCCTCTTGCCCCGGCTTTAAGCAAAGCATAATAGATATAAGGTAAATATTTTATCGTCTCACCAAACATCGTCAGTTCGAGTTTTATATTATCCGTTTCTTCGTTTAAGTAGTTTTCAGATGAGATCACATAAGGATGCGGTGCTTTATTTCTTCCAAGAAAAACTTTATCATCTTTCTTAACAGGAGTTTCAAAAATGTAAGAGTAGGGACATGTAAATTTTACCGGGCATTCACTACATTCTTTATTTCTAAAAATACAACTAAGTCGCTTTAATTCTTTGCCTAATACACTATGAATTATAAAAGTTGGATATATTTTAAAACTAATTTTTTGTTCAAAGAATAATGAGAAATGGATAACGCTATATTTCAATAATGTGCTCATCGCATAAAATTATATACGAAATAATAGATATTTTCAATATTTATTGTTTTATTGTTAATTCTATATTTATCTAAACATTAATATTCTTATTTTTTAATCTCAGGAGGCCACACGGTAATATAATCCCTAACATCAAAGATCCTTCTTTGCTCAATCGGTTCACCTTTAACGGCCTCAACCATCATCCTGAATATAACCATTGTCACACCACTCATATCAAACCCGGAATTAAATACAAGTGAACCATCGTAAAGATATATTATGTAGTACCACACCGATATATTCTCATCATAAACAGGAGCCAGTCGAAACAATGAACCATCATCGGCGAAAAACCATACATCATACCAATAATCTCCTGACAATCTCGGATCATCATAAACTATCTGGTAATAACCATAAGGATCATCATAAATGTAATAAACATCCTCATATTGAATGGTATGCATCCAGTATTCAATTTTTGGTGCTTCATTGATGACAGTTGTTTCTATATCAGAGTTCTCCGCCTTTTCTTCTGAATTAACATTACAACCGTAAATCACCAAAATTAAAAGAGGAAGTATTAGTAGTAATAATAATTTTCTCTTCATTTTTTTACACCTCACTTTTCTCAAGAATGATTTCTTTGGTCTTATGTCCTTCCATTTCAATTGTCACTATATACGTATTGTCAGGAGGTATCGTAAAAATGGCAGGAGTTATTTTTTCTTCTCTGTATAAACCATCAACCGATTTCAATATAACCTTTGCTCCTTCTGGTACAGTACTTAAGCCAACTGTATCTCTGGTACCAGTTATTAATGTTGCACAAGATGACAGAAGGATTAGCAAAATAACCAGAAGAGGGATAACCTTCATTTAAAACCTCCTGACATTTTTCTGATTTTAACTTTAGCACTTTCAATGCCAGGAGGTATTTGGTCTAAAGAAACTTTATAATTATTTTTATTTCTTAAATTACAATAGATATTTATTTATTATCTTTAGCATGCTATTATTATAAAAGTAACTATAGTTACTTTATTATTGATCAAAAGTAACAAATGTTATCAAGTTTAATTAAAGAGGTTATGTGAGATGGAAAAAGAAGAAATCCTTCTAACTTTTGTAGCATCACGCGACCCGTACAATGAAAATGGTTCGGATGGACCAATACTAAGCTTTCTGAAAGTAAAAAAGTTCAATAAAGTAATTTTAATGTATACCAATATGGAATTTTTGCAAAGAGCATATGAAACATCAAAAACTATTAGGGAAAGACATCCAGATACATCAATAGAACTTAAGGAATTGCAAATTGAAATTCCAATAGATTATGAAGAAATATTTTTAAAATTATGGAGAATATTAAAAATAATTGAAAACAATTATGATAGTAGCATAGTTAGATATAGTATTTTAACTGATTCAGGAACTCCCCAAATGCAGATATGGTTGGTTACTGATGGTAACTTCTGGTTTATTTAATGCAAAAATGTACTAGGGCATACCACCCCAATATAGTGGTGGTATTTATAAAGCCAATTTTCATATGATAAGTTTCCCATTGTACTAAAACCACCGTCTCTTTTAGACATCGAAAGCAAATTATTGGGTATAGCTTTTCCAGAAAGCAGTGAGAAATACCCACTCAAATCAACAAAGATTATTGGCAATGAAAAATCATTTGTTAATGCAAAAGCTAAAGAAATCAGAATCGCAAAATACGATCTATCTGTACTCATAATTGGCGAAACAGGAACGGGTAAAGAATTATTTGCCAGATTGATTCATAATATAAGTGAAAGAAAAGAAAAGCCTTTTGTTACATTGAATTGTTCGGCTATTAATCCTACTATACCAGAAAGTGAGTTTTTTGGATATAAAAAGGGTGCATTTACAGGAGCAACAGAAGACAGAACTGGTTACTTTAAAATAGCAGACGTAGGTACAATATTCCTTGATGAGGTTGTTGATTTAACGGTGGAACTACAACTAAAATTATTGAGAGTACTTGAAAATGGTACCTTTTTCCCCGTTGGAAGCAACAAAGAGGTTAATGTTAATGTTAGAATAATTGCCGCGACAAATCAAAACCTCGAGGAACTTTGTAGAATAGGAAAATTCAGGCTTGATTTGTATAATAGATTAAATCAGGTAACTATAGAGCTCCCCCCTTTAAGGAAAAGGAAGAGTGACATACCTATTTTAGCAAAAAATTTTGTCGAAGAATGGAACAGAAGATACAACGAAAACAAATATATTTCTGAAGAAGTACTTCCGTTCTTAGTAAATTACAATTGGCCCGGAAATATAAGATAATTACGAAATGTTATTATAAATATATGTGCATTATTACCCCATAACAAAATAACAATAGGGTATCTATCTGAAAAAATAAAAAATTATTATAGAAGCTCCAATTTTATTTTAAAGTATATTAATGAATTAGATTTTAGTGAAAGTGGAATTAATGTTGATGAAATATTAAAAAGAATTGAGAAAGAAATTTATAGAAAGGCTCTCCACTATACTAACGGGAACAAATCAAAAGCTGCTGTATTATTAAACCTAAAACCACATACATTTAGAAAAAGGTTAAGAGAACGCTTTAACGATTATTTATAAAATTATATTCTTTACTATTTACCTGGTGGTGGGCTGGATTTAGCCTTTTTCTTTTTCTTCTTTGGCCTCGTCTTACCAAAGGTACCCCTGAAAATCTTCCCCCTTCGAGTTCTTATATCACCCTTACCCATACCAATACTCCCTAAATGGATCTTATTCAAATACCCTGATAATTTTTAAACTCACTTCATACACCTCACTCATAACATAACAATACTTTTAATGCGGGGGCAAATAAAAGAAACAACATCGGCCTTTATTATAGTCCCGGTAATTTTCAATTAAATAAAAAATATCTTTAAAGTAGAATTTGACTTTCAAACATGGCACCAATACAATTTAACTCAATCTAAATAAATAAAACTATGACCAAACCATAAATATTTGATGGATAAACGATTATTGTTTTATGATGCTGTATTTTCCTTTTCCTAAGGAAAGATATAGATGAGTGCTGACCAAACCAGTGCGATTCTTGAAAAAGCAAGAGAGTTGGGAGCAACACTGGCAGGTATTGCCAGCGTAGAGCTTTTAAAAAAATCTCCATCTCATCAGATTCTGAACATGAGAACCGGTCTTGAAATAAAAAACTTCGCCGGGATTAACTGGCCTCCAGATGCCAGATCAGCTCTGGTGATTGCCCTCTCTCATCCAGAGGATAAACCAGAGCTTGACTGGTGGGACACAAACAGCTCCGAGGGAAATACCATCCTCATAAAGATATGCAGGGAACTCTCAGAGTGGATTCATAAAGAATTGAAGATAAAAACATACCTGATGCCCTATTCAGTTGAAAGGGGAGGAATATATCTCAAGGATGCTTCTGTTCTTGCGGGACTCGGCTGCATTGGCAAAAATAATCTCCTAATCACACCCGAGTTTGGTCCAAGGATTCGACTCAGAGGAATATTACTAACAGAAGAATTGACACAAACAGGTCCCGTAGCATTTGATCCGTGTGAGGGATGCCAGGAGTTCTGCAGAAAAGCATGTCCCCAGAATGCATTTGCGGAAAAGACTCTATCATCCTTAGAAACTGGATTGAATGAATTACCCGGTAGAGATGGTTTTTTCAGTAGAGAAAGATGTATGGTTCAGATGCGAAAAGACATGGAAGAATCGGACATCGATTTTAATAGAGGCGTTCAATTTATCTCTGATACCGAGGATATGTCGACCACAGAAAAACTTGTTAAATACTGCCGCAAGTGTGAATTTGCCTGCCCGGTGGGAAAATAAGCAACCAAATAATCTTAAATTATAGCCTCATCGAGAAACAATAATTTAAAATCCTCAAATAAACTTTCCTTGATAGGATTCAACCAGAACAGAGGTTAAAATATATTCCAGTTTCTCATCCTTTCGGCAGGTGGATTGAAATACCCGAGCTTTAAATCCGGGAAGTTCTTGTTGATGAGTTTTACCCATTTTGGAAGGCCTATCTCATCGGGTGGCAGCTCCTCAAGCCCCAGCTCCTCAATATACCAATCAGGATCGATGTTGAGATTTCTAGTCTGGATCATATCTATACCGGTGGTTTTCACAAGCTCTTTCAGAGCATCAATCTCTAATGGATGATCGGTGAAACCAGGAAATATCAGGTAGTTTATAGATGCCCATTTTCCATACTTTTTAACTATTTTGAGCGTTTCAATCACATCGCCCAAATCATATCCCGATGGCCTGTAGTACTTTCTGTAGTATTCCTCCTGTGCAGAATTGATACTCACCCTTATGCTATCCAGTCCCGCCCTGCAGAGCTTCTCTACCACCTCTGGCTTAGATCCGTTCGTGTTGAGGTTTATAACACCCCTGTTTGTTTTTTTTCTTATTTGGAGGATACTTTCGTGCAGAAGCTCGGCCACCATAAGGGGCTCGCCCTCGCAACCCTGGCCAAAACTGACAACCGGGTAGGGAGCATTCTCAAGATGCCTGGTGGCTACATCAACAACCTCCCAAACTTCCGGAACAAATTTTATCCTCTCCTGTGAGCAAGGTACTCCACTTCCATCCTGTTCTGATATACATCCAACACATTTCGCGTTGCAGTAAGGACTCGTCGGCAGCGGACATTCCCACCTGCCCATGACAAAGTTCCTCGCCGCGGGGCATCCGTATCGAAAAACACAATTCTCCACCAGATGCTCAATGAGTCTGTTCTTCCTGTTGTTTTTCAAAAGCTCTTGAGCCCTTTCTTCTATCAATTTCAGATCAAAGTTTTTTAGGTCCTGTCTTTTATCTCTGTCTATCCTTATACCAGTGGTGAAAAAAGTCCCATCCTTCCATCCCACCGGTGAGTAACAGTAAAGAGGAAGCCTTGTTATACCTGACCTTTTGAATGACCGGGTGGTTCTGGGTTTATCTCTATCCAATGTCATAACCTCATAAGGCGCAATGTAATACTGCATATAGGCAGGGGCAACAAAAGCAGCAACACCATAAACCCTCTCCCCATTGTACGAGTCAACCCTTACGAACCTCTTTTTTCTGTAATCGTATCCAACCGGAGCCCTATCTGGAAGCATATAAACATCACTTCCATAGGGGAGTGGAATTACCTCATCGGGTTCGGGAAGTCTGAATCCTAATAACGTCTTACCACACATCCAAAGCTCTTTTATCTCGAAGATATTACCACACCCATCGCTCACAAGTAAGTATGGTAGTGTGGGTTTTCTATTCTTCACCGCTTAATAACATCTCCTTATAAAGAATTTTTAAGTAATAAAAAGCATTACCTTTCTGCCATTTTATTCTAACATACATATCGTTACCTCGTCTATAAGCCCAACTTCTTATACTTTTTTATTGACGGGATTTAAATATCATATTAACATATGAACAAGTGTGCATATATTTATATGAACTGGGTTTCTTCAATGTCCAACAATAATAAACCTCATGAGCATAACTCAAAAGATTATCCAACGGAAAGCCTTCGCTCAATAGAAACATATAAATCAAAGGTAATCCATGGAGACATTGTCGAAAAGGTGAAAAAAAACATGAAAGAGGATGAAACCCTCTATGAGCTTGCTGATTTTTTCAAGATTTTCGGAGACACAACGAGAATCAAGATACTGAGTGCCCTTTTCATAAGTGAGATGTGTGTTTGCGATCTTGCCGCCTTATTAAATATGAATCAGTCTGCTGTATCACATCAGTTGCGTATACTTAAACAGGCAAGGCTTGTAAAACCAAGAAAAGATGGAAAGGTGGTTTATTACTCTCTTGCCGATGAACACATCAAAATGATTTTCGACCAGGGGATTGTTCACATAATGGAGCGCAATGGACAGATATAATGGGGGGGAAACAATGGGAGTTTACAGATTAAAGAACCTTGATTGTGCCGATTGTGCGGTTAAAATCGAGAATCATCTGAAAAAGCTAGATGATGTAAAGTTCGTCTCTGTTAACTTTGCAACTTCCAGGTTAAATATAGAGACGGAAAATTTTGAAAAAATTAAAAAAGAGATTAAAAAGATTGAACCAGAAGTCGAAATCGAACCTGAGGAAAAATCCAGTGAAAGAGAAGAAGGAGAAACACTAAATAAAAAGAAAGAGATTGCTTTCATACTTATCTCACTTACTCTTTTCATAACAGGTCTCTTCTTCAAAAAAAAGCTCCATAATACACCCTTTGGATTTGCAGAGTATGCCGTATTTTTAACACCCTATCTACTGAGCGGATGGGGAGTTCTATTGAGCGCAGGCAAAAACATTATTAGAGGAAAAGTATTTGATGAAAACTTCCTGATGACAATAGCAACCCTTGGGGCAATTTTTATTCACCAATTACCAGAAGCAGTGGGTGTGATGCTATTTTACCGGATCGGTGAGTTTTTTCAGGAGCTATCCGTTGATCATTCAAGAAAATCGATCAAAGCACTGCTCGAGGTCAGACCCGACTATGCCAATCTAAAAATCAATGGGGAAACAAAGAAAGTAGATCCACAGAGTGTAAAAGTTGGTGACATACTTATAATCAGGCCGGGTGAAAAAGTACCCCTTGACGGGGAAATCATATCTGGTTCTTCACAGGTGGACACATCCCCACTAACAGGCGAGTCTGTTCCAAGGACATTTCAACCAGGCGACACAATCCTATCCGGTATGATTAATAAAACCGGCCTCTTAACAATAAAGGTTACAAAGCCATTTAAGGAATCTTCAATTGCCAGGATACTCGATCTTGTTGAAAACGCCGCGGCAAAAAAATCCCCCACAGAACGCTTCATAACAAAGTTCGCCAGATACTACACGCCTGCCGTTGTTTTCGGTGCTGTGGCACTTGCCTTTTTACCTCCCCTAATTACTGGAAGCGGAGAGTTCTACCCATGGATATACAGGGCACTTATACTCCTTGTTATCTCCTGTCCATGCGCGCTCGTTGTAAGTATACCATTGGGATACTTTGGGGGAGTGGGGCTTGCATCGCGCCGCGGAATACTGGTAAAAGGATCAAACTACCTCGATACCCTATCTGAGATCAAAACAGTTGTATTCGATAAAACAGGAACCCTCACAAAAGGGGTTTTCAGAGTTACAGAGATAGTTCCGGAGAATGGGTTTACAGCGGATGAGGTTCTCTCCTTTGCAGCTCTGGCAGAATCCCATTCAAACCACCCAATTGCGAAATCAATCTTAGAAGCCTACAACAGAGAAATAGACGACGGGAAACTTAAAAGTTACAGAGAGATCGCAGGGCATGGGGTTGTCGCAGATGTTGATGGACACAAAGTGCTGGCCGGAAACGACAGGTTGCTTCATCTAAAAAATATTGCCCATGAAAGATGTCGCGTCGAAGGTACTGTTGTCCATGTGGCAGTTGACAACAGGTATGCAGGATACATAGTTATCTCAGATGAATTGAAAGAGGACACATCTTCCCTCGTTTCCAGCCTCAAGAAGCAGGGAGTTAAAAAAATTATTATGCTCACAGGTGACAGCGAGGATGTTGCGGAAAGCGTGGCAAAGAAAATCGGCATAGACGAGTTCTATGCAGAACTCCTACCAGAGCAAAAGGTAGAGATTCTGGAAACCCTGATGGCAAAGCAGGAAGGAGCGCTCGCATTTGTTGGGGACGGAATAAATGATGCACCTGTAATAGCAAGAGCTGATGTGGGGATTGCAATGGGTGGACTCGGTTCCGATGCAGCCATCGAAATAGCAGATGTTGTTATAATGACCGATGCTCCATCAAAGGTTTCGGATGCAATAAAAATTGGAAAAAAAGTTAAAAAATCATATGGGAGAATATCATATTCGCCCTTGCAGTAAAACTGGTGTTTATATCACTCGGAGCGGGAGGCCTTGCAACAATTTGGGAAGCTGTATTTGCAGATGTGGGAGTAACCATACTTGCGGTTTTCAACTCCCTGAGGATTTTGAGAAATAGAGATAAATAGAGGAAATTTCACTCCACTGTAAAAAAAGCTTATATTTTGCATTCTATACCTGTAATATATACCTGAGCAGGATAATACTTCTGCCAGGGGAAAATAATAATTTTATCAATTTTAGATTTTATTAAACTTTTTCCCATTACATTATAGAAACTTAAAGAGGTTTTAGACGAAGAATTATATTCGGCAATACATTTTATAACGTGGACTATAAAAAGGAGAGGCCTGTATGTTAGAAGGTAAGATACTTTACTTTGAAAAGCCCGGGAAAATTAATACTGATGCTACCCTGAATGTAGCCCGCCAGAGGGCAAAACAACTTGGAATAAAACAGATAGTTGTTGCCTCAACCCATGGATTTACGGCTAAAAGAGCCCATGAGATCTTTCAGGGAATGGATGTTAAAATTATAGCTGTTTCAATCTGTGCAAGCTTTGATGAAGAAGGCTGGACCATGAGCCCTGGTGAAAGAGAGGAACTTGAGAAACTGGGTATAAATGTTATAACAACAATTCACGCGCTGGGCGATGATGTAAGCGAGGCATTCAGCATGAGTGCTCCTAATAGAATTGTCAGGGAAACGCTGTACAGATTCTGTCAGGGAATGAAGGTGGCAGTTGAGGTTGCCCTGATGGCGGCCGATGCAGGGGTTCTGGACATCTCGCAGGAGATTATCGCCATCGGTGGGACAAATGAAGGAGCAGACACTGCTTTAGTACTTAAACCGGCTTATTCTCGAAAGTTTAAAGAACTTGAAATCAAAGAGATCCTTGCAAAGCCCCGATAAAAATACAATACTACAAAAATCCCAGTATCGTACTCTTTACAGTCAATGGTATCGGGAGCCTGTTTGGGAGTGCAGCATCTTTTCTGAAGTTTAAACGCGCAGGTGAAATTGCAATTGGCTTTGGGATATTCCTGGTTTTATGGATCATTGCTCAGCTTCCAGCCTACAAAAGCTATCATCACCAGATCAATAGGTTGTACAAGAATAAACGGGAGAAAAAAGGTAGTCCCCAGAATATTCAACAGGATAAAAACAGAAACCCTCTTCTTTATGATCCTGAGGTAAGCTCCAAGTGCCAGGCTCAGCAATAACATCAGTACAATGCCAAATGGTAACGATAAGGCTCGCTGAATAAAGGCAAGCGTTTCAATGTCAAACGGTGGAGATACAAATGGTGCCCACCGACCATAATAGTCACGAAACTGGAAAATAATCGAGTGGTACAGCCACCGAGCAATGATGAGAATCCAGCCAAATCGCATCACCCAGCTGTATTCCCGATGATTATCGACAAGAGAACAGGGTTTGAAAACAGACAGGTAAATTGCCTTTAACATTTATATCCTACTTATTATCTCTCTTTTAAAGGCTAATGAACGCAATTGTATAAAAATGAATCTACCGAAAATAAAAAAACCTAATATGCTGGCATGGATACTAAAAAAGCTATAATTTGTGGTTTATATCTTACTTCTCATAAAATATTCGATATAAAGACGTGTATTTTTCTTTTTCAAGCAGAAAGTAAGCGTCCTCAGGGTAATACTTTGCAAGTTCTGGTTGTGGACCTGCAAATTTTTTAATTGCTTCTATCGAATCCCAAATAGTTATAAGAAGAAAAGGTGCGATGCTGTCTTCATTTTTCCGCTGAAAATACAATTTTAACAACCCATCAACAGAAGTGTAATCCGGCACTGCCCTTTCAATTAAAAACTTTTCATATTCATCTGCCTTCTTAATATCAACTTTCCCATGCCATAATCTCATGATCGCCAAAACAAATACCCCCTGAGTTTAGGTATAACAGCAAATTTGACTTTCTTTAAACTTAAGCGATTACTCTTTTGCTTTACTAGCATAATATCACATTTTTGAAAGAATTACAAAAATGTGATAAATCAAAAAAGATAAGTCCTACTATTCATTATATTAAATATGTGATATAAGAAATTTATAACTATATTCTCTAAACCCTATATATTAAATAAAAAATAAATACAGTTAGCATTTTTGAACATTCAATAAAAATTTCTATTTTTACTAAAACCTGAGTCGGATAAAAATTATATATCTATGATGTTATATTTTTAGCGACTTCTATTATCTCTTTTATCACTTCCTTTTTCAATTCTTCTGGCATAAAGACTTTTGCATCTTTCCCAAATGAAAGTATCCATTTTTTTAAATCCGATTTACCGGATTTTTCACAGGTTGAGAACTCGAGAATGATTGAACCGTCCCGGTTTTCTTTTATTATTCGTGCTTTTAAAGCTTCCACTTCTTTTATAAATGGTGCCTGGTGTTTTGATACTTGAAATTCACAAATTTTAATAACTATGTACGTAATTCATTGAAAAATATGTT
>CAZFGQ010000083.1:0-11440 GCA_964518675.1 uncultured Spirochaetota bacterium | reverse complement strand
TTTTAAAATATATTGATAACATAACCATGCATTATTCTTAGTTTCAGAAGCTCAGGTCTGGACAAAATGCACAGCATCTGCCGGGGCATCGAGCAATTCTTTTAACTCTTCATCAAGCTTCATTACCGTAAATGTAGCACCCGCCATCTCAAGAGAAGTAAAGAAGTTTCCCACATACGACCTGTACACGCATATATTTTTTTTATTCAGTATCTCATTTACCTTCCTGTAGAGGATGTACAGTTCCATAAGGGGAGTCGAACCAAGACCGGATATCAATACACATACCTCGTTACCTTCTTCAAAAGGAAGATCGGGAAGGATAATATCCATCGCCATCTCTGCAATCTCGTCAGCAGATTTAATTTCCATTTTTTTAATTCCCGGTTCACCATGATGACCTATTCCTACTTCCATCTCGTTTTCCCCAAGCTGGAAGTTCGGCTTTCCAACCGCAGGTATGATGCATGGGGATAGTCCAACACCCATACTCCTTGTATTATCAATTGCTTTCTGTGCAACCCTTATCACTTCATCCAGAGACTCGCCTCTTTCAGCCATAGCACCGCCGATCTTCCACATAAGGATTTCACCAGCAACGCCCCTTCGGTTTTCTTCCCGACCCTTTGGCGCTGAAGGAACATCATCATTTGCTATAACCTGCTTTACTTCTATTCCATCGGCTTCTGCCATCTCTGAAGCCATATCCACATTCATCACATCGCCGGCATAATTACCATAGAGACATGCAACTCCCCTTCCGCCATTTGCGACCCTGAATGCATGGTAAAAGGCATCTGCGGGAGGAGAGGTAAAAATCTCGCCCACAGCAACGGCATCAACCATCCCCTTGCCCGTATAACCGATAAAGGCGGGTTTATGTCCAGAGCCACCACCGGTAACTACTCCCACCTTTCCCTTTACAGGAGCATCGACCCTGGCAATTACTCTAGCCTCCTTTAAGAGCCTTACTTTATTTGAATTGGCAGCGGCAAAACCCTCAACCATTTCATCAACAACTTTTTCCGGATCATTAATAAACTTCTTCATAGTATCCTCCTTGGAATATTCAATTTCAAAAGCTCTGCATTTTTGTAGAAAACGATAAAAGAACGAATGTCGACCTTTCTGAAAAATAGAAATTCGAATGCAAAATAGAACTAAAGATGTTGCAGTGCCGGCGAACTTCGAAAAATTTACATCAATATCTGTTGATCTTATTATTTTGCATCAATAACTTGCATTATATAATGAAAACCTGAAGTTCGCCCTAAAATTTAATTCACCGATAATTACTCACAGTACTCCTTGAACGATTCTCCAAGGGTTTTAAGTATCAAATAGCATGATGCAGAACCAGCATCGATGGTCCCCTTAGAACGTTCGCCGAGCCTGCTCGATCTGCCTTTCTTCGCAACCAGCTCTTTCGTACTTTCCATTCCCTTCTTCGCTGCATCAATCATGAGATCAATAGCCTCAGAGATTGATTTTCCTTCACCAATTGCCCTCTCATAAGCAATAGTTGCAGGTTCAAGGGTGTCAACCAATGTTTTATCTCCTACTTTTGCTCCTCCCCTCTTTTTAACGCCCTCAAGCGCTGAGCGTAGCATTTTAGCCAAATCCTGCGCCTCCAATTGATCCTTTCCCCTTATCTCTTTTGACATATTGAGGAAAAAGGTACCATAGATTGGACCCATTGCCCCACCTATGTTGGAAACCAGAGTCATTGCAAGCATCTTGAGCTGCTCAGAAAGATTATTTTCTGTGGAGTCAATCTTTTCGCCAGCCATGGAAAATCCCTTTGCCATATTAACCCCATGGTCACCATCGCCTATTGCACCATCGATTTCACTGAGCCAATCCTTATTTTCCTGAATAACTTCCATAAGCTTTCTAACAATCCTCTTTCCATCTAGATTTTTAATCATCCTTAAACCCTCCACTTAAAATCCGTATTTCCTATACGATATTCCGGAATAATATATATGGCCATAAGACATCAAAGGATTCTTAGAGATTATTACCCTAACGAACCAAAATCAAAACCCATAGAAATGTATAAAATAAAGTCATTGCGGAAAAAGGATTTTCCTAATTCTAGTTTTTTTGCTTCTGAAGCCATACATTGATATAACAAAATTACCGTGGAAAAAGGATTTCACTTCTGCTGTTTTATTATCCAGGCATTACATCATTATTTTCACATAATTCCCTCAAAACCACTAACCGATTATTTCAGAAACTCTATTTATAAGAAATTGAACAGTGCTATCAGCCGAAGATCTTTTTCTCGATCCTCTTCAGATTCTCAAGTCCCTCTCTGGCCAGTGCCTCAGAACTTGGAGCATGCTTGCGCCATATAGCGGTTAATCTGGCAACTGACTCAACTTCTGGAGTAAAGGACTCAACAGTAATCCATCCATTGTATCCAATATCTTTCAACGCTCTGTATACATCATCCCACCTTACCAATCCAGTACCCGGTATCCCACGCTCATTTTCACACGCATGGAAATACCCTAGATAACTCCCCGTTTCTACTATTGGCCTATAAAAATCCTTTTCCTCCCTTATCATATGATAAGTATCGAGATGAACTTTTACGTTCGGTAGACCAACATCCTTACAAAATTTTACAGCATCCTCCGCAACATTTAAAAAATGAGTCTCAAACCTGTTAACCGGCTCAACGCAAAGGGTAATATTTTTTAATCCTGCGTACTCAGCCATTTCTCTGTAGAAATCTACCCCCCATTTCCATTCCTCATCGCTCCTCGCCCTTCCGGGAAGATAACCCCACGCCGCATAATTAACACCCCCTATACCACAACCACCTCCTGAAACCTCGAAAGCAACATCAATGCATTTTTTAAAAAACTTACGAGCATTTAACCTTATACTTTCATCCGGCGAGATGCTATTTGTAGAATCCGAAAGCACAACGGCAAAGTTTATTCCAAGCCCGAGGTCCTCCAATTTTTTCCTCGTTTCATCAATTGGGAAGTTCTCCGGATCATTGAGTATTATTTCCACCCCATCGTAACCAATTTTCTTCGCTTTCTCAAGTAGAGGAATGTTTTCACGGTGAAAAAACTCAGTCCACAGTAAAAGTTCTATGCCATACTTGAAGTTTCCCATTTCAATCTCCTGTGTTTGAATTTTGCAATCTATATTTTATTAAAACACAACACCAATTCATTACTACACAAAAAGGACAGTTTTTGTCTTTTTATCACTTTTTATAACAATAGTCAAGATATTTCTGGTATATTCCATAACATATGGTATAATTTTTAGATTGATTTTTTGATTTTTTTTAGTAAAATAACAAATAATTGTTCTTTTATTTACATTAATTAAAGATTTCTATATTTTGACCCGGTATGAAGCTTTCAGAACATAATCACATAATTTATATTAGACCTTTGTATATTTAGAAATCCCAGTATCTTATAAGAAAACGAATGCCGAATTTTACGAAAAAATAGAAATCCCAATACAAAATAAAACTAAAAATGTTGCAGTGCCGGTGAACTTCGAACAATTCAAATCAATATTTATTGACTTGTTTACTTTTTATCAACAATTTGCGTTTCAAAATGAAAACTTGAAGTTCACCATAGTAAAATCAAAAAGCTAAAAAACTCTATAAACAAGGTATCCAGAGTCCCATGAAAAAGAAACATTTCAGGCTCGACAAAATAGTTCAGTATTTACGGGAGAATAAAGTAGCAACAATAAAAGAATTGGCCGAACTATTCAACGTTACAACCATGACAATAAGACGTGATTTTAAGGAACTTTCAGAAGATAATGTGGTAAAATTAATTCCCGGGGGTGCTATATTTAATCAACAGGAAGAAAATGATGTGTACTTTTTCTCAAGAGAGGAAACAAGAAATAAAGAAGAAAAATCCAGGATTGGAGAGGCAGCTGCCGCACTTGTACAGCCAAATGACACTATTGTTATCGATACAGGATCAACCACAGAATACGTGGCAAGGTATATCCCACGCAACACAAGATTAACAGTTATTTGCTACTCACTGAATATAATAAATATTGCCTGCAGAAACAAAGACTGGAATGTGATCGTACCGGGTGGTTATTTTCACGAAAATAGTCTCATGTTCGAAAGTGAAAAAGGAATAGAACTTATCAGGAGCATGAGAGCAGGAAAATGTTTCATTGCAGCATCAGGAATAAGTAATAAGCTTGGTGTTACCTGCACAAATATCTATGAGATCGAAACCAAAAAAGCGGTGATCAAGTCTTCAGATACAAGAATTCTCGTCGCTGATTCAACCAAGTTCAATAAAGTAAAGATAGCTCACTTTGCAGAGCTAAGTGATTTCGATATCATAATAACAGATAAAGGAATACCAGAAGATTACAGAAGATTGATCCAAGACATGGGAATAACTCTTTATATTGTTTAAAAAATCATCCTGGCTGGATCATGAATGTGCAGGATAATGATTGTGCAATGGATAAGAGGTGTAAAAGGGGCACCAAACACAATGTTAAGTAAAATCAAAAGAATAATGAAGTGCACTTTTGGTAAAATCGCATGGAAGTTCAGCAACTTGGATCCAGATAAGGTGCCCATAGCGAGTGTATAGAATAAGGAGAAAGAACTGAATGAAAAAAGATATAAGACTCGATGAAATAGTTAAACTTTGCAAAGAGAGAGGTCCAATACATCTAAAAGATCTGGCAAAAGAACTGTGTGTCTCGGATGTAACAGCCCGAAGGGATGTAAAACTTCTTGAAACTCTTAACATCGTCAGAAGAAAGAAAAGCATTATCGAAATAATTGACACACCACATATTCAATACCCCCCAGTTTATGATGTTTCAACAGAGTTAAATAAAAATAAAGAACAAAAAATAAAAATAGCCAAAGAGGCAGTAAAACTAATAGAGCCAGGTGAAACGGTAATATTTGATTCCGGATCAACACTCATTTATACAGTAAACGCACTTCCAGATAACCTGCCAATCAAAGCAGTGTGTTACGGCCTTGAAATTGCTAATATTCTGAGAAAAAAAAATATTCTCCAATTAATAGTGCTTGGTGGTATTTATCATAAAGATACTGATATGTGTGAGAGTTTAAACCCGGAGTGCGAATTACGCTCAATAAGAGCTCAAAAAGCTCTAATATCCGCCTTTGGGGTTCACAAAACAGCGGGCTTAACAAGCGGAAACTTTTTTGCATCTTCTATCCGGAGGAAATTTATAGAAACATCGGAAGAATCTATCCTACTAGCGGATTCGTCAAAATTAGGTGTAATAGAATATGCTCACTTCGC
The DNA here is from genome assembly GCA_964518675.1 of uncultured Spirochaetota bacterium. Lineage (GTDB taxonomy): Bacteria > Spirochaetota > B62-G9 > B62-G9 > CAZFGQ01 > CAZFGQ01. Next base: position 6,125 of record CAZFGQ010000083.1, on the reverse strand, counting down.
AGATCTGAGAGAGATCACAACCATCATCACGGATACCGGAATCGATGAAGAGTACAAAAAAGAGTTTCAAAGACTTGGCATAAGGTTAATAATTGTATAAAATTACATAATCCAGTATGCAAGGAGTTACCAAGTTATGAACAAGAACGAGATTATCAGTAAAGCAGCACAGTTGGGTTTTGAATACGAGAAAAAATACCATGGATGTTCTCAGTGTACAGTAGCAGCGGTTCAGGATGCACTCGGAATAAGAAACGACCTTGTCTTTAAAGCAGCAGGTGGCCTTGTGGCAGGTATAGGGAGACTGTGTGACGGTGTATGCGGAGGGTATTCGGGTGGGGTAATCGTGATGAGTATGTTCTTTTCGAGAGCAAGATCAAAGTTTGACAATGACAGAGAGATGAAAAATACTTCCTATAAAATGGCATGTCTACTTCACAAGTTATTTGATCAAAAATACGGAAGTGTAATATGTAGAGAAATCCATATGGAACTATTCGGAAGAACCTTTGATTTCTGTAACCCAAAAGATATTGAGATTTTTGAAAATATGGGAGCCCATAAAGATAAGTGTACGGGTGTTGTCAGAGATGCTTCAAAATGGGCAACATCAATAATACTTGATGAAATGGAGGAACGGGGATTAACTCTATTGGATTTCAAACACCTTGAATATATAGAAAAATAATCTCTAGGATAACACAGGAGTGAAAAGTTGCATACAAAGGAAATCATAATAAGCGCTTCAATACTATCAGCAAACTACGGAAAACTTACAGAACAGGCAGTTGAAGCTGAGAAAGGGGGAAGTCAAACAATACATATTGATATAATGGATGGGCACTATGTTCACAATTTCTCTTTTGGGCTAGATGTATTCCCGGCTCTTAAGAAACAACTCAGTATTCCCCTCGTGGCGCACCTTGAAATTGAAAAGCCCGACTATTTCATACAGGATTTTGCAGATGTTGGAGCAGATATGATTGTGGTTCAGGAGGATACATGCCCTCACCTGCCAAGAACAATTGAAAACATCCTTAAAACAGGCGTAAAAGCAGGTATTGGAATTAATCCGGATCGAGGATTTGAAAAGCTCGAGGCAAACCCTGAAATTTTGCAGAAAATTGACCTTTTAATCGTTATGGCAGTATATCCTGGATTTGGAGGACAACCCTTTTCGCCTGTAACAATTCCAAAGATCAAAAAAGCAGTCGACCTGAGACATAAATATAAATGCAATTTTGATATAGGAGTGGATGGAGGTGTCAGCATAAAAACAGTGGGGAACATTGTAAAAGCTGGAGGAAATTATCTTATTGCAGGATCATCTATTTTTGGTAACAAAAACCTTGAGAAAAAGGAAATTCATCAAAATATTAACGAATTAAAAAAAGTGGCTCAAAACGCCTTGGCCGGAGATGAATTGTTTTATGTTTGAAAAACAAGAACCAAAACAATTGAGGAGGAGAAAAAATGGTAATGAAAAAACTGATCAACGATCCAGAAAACATCGTAAGAGAATTACTTGATGGACTTGTAAAAGCATACAGCGATATTATCCAGCTTGTGGGTAACGACATTATAATCAGAAGAAAACCCAAGGAAAAAGGCAAAGTTCAGATTGTTTTCGGACAGGGGATTGGCCATGAACCTGGATTCAACGGACTCATTGGATATGGAATGCACGATGTGGAGGTTCCAGGAAGCATTTTTGCATGTGCGGGAGCTGATAGGATCTATGAAGGTATCAAGCTCGCATGGGAGATGAGCGGAAATACACCGGTACTTTCTTTAATAGCAAACCATGAGGGAGATGTAATCAACGGAAACATGGCTATAGACATGGCAAGAGATGATGGAATAGATGTGGAATCTGTACTTCTCTACGATGATATCGCAAGCGCTCCGAAAGGAGAAGAGGAAAAGAGAAGAGGCATGGCAGGTATGATGTTCAGTTTTAAAATCGCAGGAGCCATGGCGGAGGAGGGAAAAGACAGGGATACAATTATAGAACTTGTTAAAAGAGTTAACGAAACAACAAGAACACTTGCCGTTGCATTGAGGCCCTGTACAATTCCAACAACTGGACAGCCACTATTTACCCTTGCAGAAGATGAGTTAATAATTGGTCCTGGTGTACATGGCGAACCTGGTCCTGAAGGGCCTATGAAAATGATGAGTGCAAATGAGGTTATGGATATTGTAGCTGAAAGGGTCATTGAAGATGGAGAGTTTAAAAGCGGAGATGAGGTACTTGTACTTATAAATGGAGCAGGTTCGACCACACTCATGGAAATGTTTATCCTGTACAATAGGCTTGAAGAAATCCTTAAAAAGAAAAACATAAAGCCTTACAGGCCTCTTATTGGCAATATTATAACAACACAGGAAATGGCGGGGTTTTCCCTCTCCATGTGTAAAGCTGATGATGAGATAAAAAGATTGTGGGATGCTCCTGCAAATACACCATATTTTAAATCTCTGGGAAACACTTCTCTATAACAAATGAAAAAGAGGGATTAAAAATGGGAAATCATGTAGAAATAAACAAAGAGGAACTAATAGGTGCATTAAAAGCAGTCTCAGAAAAAATTGAAGAAAACAAGGAGTATCTATCAAAGCTCGACACAGAGATAGGAGACGGAGATCATGGTTTCAGTATGGCAAACGGGTTCAGCAGTATGGCAGAAAAACTTCAGGAGTATGCCGGACTTTCAATAGGAGAAATTCTAAAGAAATCGGGTTTTGAGCTTATAAAAAAAATTGGCGGTGCAGCCGGTGCCGTATTCGGTACCTTTTTTACAGGTCAGGCATCCTACTATCAGAAGAACCTTAATGAAAAGGACACCTTAAGCCTACAGGATATGGTTTCAATGCTGGGAGAAGCAGTTGACCAGATACAGAAGAGAGGAGGAGCTAAACCAGGAGATAAAACCATGATAGACGCTCTTCTTCCAGCCGTAGAAGCTTTGAAAAAAGCTGCAAAAGATAATAAAACCTTCAGTGAAGCGTTCAAATTAGCAGCAGAAGAAGCAAGAAAAGGCGCAGAGAGCACCAGGGATATGGTAGCGAAAAAAGGGAGAAGTAAAAATCTAGGTGAAAGAAGTGTGGGATATATGGATCCTGGAGCAGAAAGTACACATCTGATCTTCAAAGCTTTTGCAGAATTCTTTGAAAAAATAGGAAAATAATATTACAAAATCCAAAAACTTGGGAGATTATCATAAATAAAATGAAAGCAGCCGCATTCTTCGGTAAAAAAGATATAAGAGTGGTGGATATAGAAAAGCCCAAACCTGAGGAAAATGGGGTGGTGATAAAAGTTAAAGCCTGTGGGATATGTGGATCAGACATGCATGTATATAACTCAGATCTTCTAACTCAGGATTCGACAAAGCTCGTTGATGGGTACAGGATAATCGGACATGAGTTTACAGGCGAAATTGTTGAAGTAGGAAAAAAGGTATCCGAGTTTAAGCCGGGAGACAGGGTTGCCAGTGTTCATAATAAAGGCGGTATGGCCGAGTATGTTGAGGTGCATGGAGAGAGGCTTAAAAACCTTTTTAGACTACCTGACAATGTGAGTTTCCACGTTGGAGCAACCCTCGAGCCCCTTTGCAATCCCATGCACTCATTTTATCTGAGAAAACCAAAAGCTGGAGAAACAGTAGCAATATTCGGGGCAGGTATTATTGGGCTTGGATACCTTCAAATAGTGAAAGCAAAAACAAATGCCCGAACAATTGTTGTGGATATATCCCGGCTGAGACTCGATACTGCAAAGAAAATTGGTGCAGATATTACTATAAATGCCGCCGAAGTGGACCCGGTAAAAAAAATCAAAGATATAACCGGAGAGTACTACGTCAGATATCAGGATAAAACTGCTGGAGGCTGTGACATAGCCATCGACTGTGCAGGTATTCCTCTGACATTTGCCCAGACTCTGGAGGTTTTGAAGCCAGAAGATGGAACAGCCATAATTGCAGCCATTTACGAGAAAAATGTCTTCATCGACCCCAACATGATAATCCTCAAATACATGAGCATACTTGGCTCCATGGGGTATACAGAAGACGAAACTATAGAAGCCCTCTCTCTCATTGGCTCGGGAAAGATAGACAGAGAATGTCTTATTACCCATAGATTTCCAATTGAGCAGGTAAAAGAGGCTTTTGAGACACAGGGGGATCCAAAAAGATCCATAAAGGTTTTAATTGTTTTTGACTGAGCTATCAGCAGATATGACCCACCATTAAAGAAAAATTGTAATTTTGGTGAAAAAATTAAATTTTTTTATTATCTTATTTTTTGAGCGTAGCTTAAATATTGTAACCAATAGAACAGAATCAGGAAGCAATACGACAAAGGAGTATTAAATAAACATACTCTCTCACAATAATAAAAGAGGAGCAGAAACATGAGCGATCAGAATGTAAAAAAGTTTTCAAAAGTATTATCCGAGAGAAAAGAAGAAATAATAAATAAATGGAAAAAAACCCAGATGGATGAAGCTCTTATGCAGCTTGATATACTTCCGGAATATGAACTGGAAAACTTCGACAAAGAGTTTATAGAAAACTTTTCAAAACTTCTTTCAACAGATAGACCGGAAGATACATCCACTGAAGAGTGGCAAAACTTCAAAGAATCTTTTCAAGGTTTTATATCAGAAAAGTCAAAACAGGGACTTTCCATTCAGGAAAACCTTCTTCTTATCCTTACTTTAAAACCTTTAATATTTGATTCAATAAAAGAGGTATTTGGTAAAGATCCAGACACATGTACACGAATGGTAGAGATTTTATCCAGCATTTTTGATAACATAACCGTTGAGCTTGCAAATGCCCATATCAAAAGTAGAGAGGAAATAATAACGAGGCAGGAGGAAGAGATCACAGAGCTTTCAACTCCTGTTGTAAGATTATGGAAAGGGATACTTGCCGTCCCTGTAATAGGCACTCTGGATAGTGCGAGAACACAGGTGGTAATGGAAACACTGCTTCAGAGAATAGTTGAAACAGAATCAGACATTGCCATAATTGATATTACCGGGGTCCCCACAGTCGATACACAGGTGGCACAACATATTATAAAAACAATCAATGCAGCACGGCTCATGGGGGCTGAATGTATAATAAGTGGAATAAGACCTCAGATTGCCCAGACAATGGTGGGACTGGGGGTCAGTTTTGAAGTGGAAACAAAGTCATCACTTGCCGATGCATTCAGCCTCGCTCTGAAGAAACTCGGATACGTAATAACAAGCGAGAAATAAATAAGTGGAAAAATAAAAATGGAAAGAATACCAATCCTGAAAATGGGTGATTACCTGATAGTCTCTATTCAAATCGATATGCATGACAGGCTTGCACTACAACTTCAGCAGGACCTTTCAGAAAATATAACAAAAACAGGGGCAAAAGGTGTACTAATAGACATATCAGCCCTTGACATAGTCGATTCATTCATCGGCAGGATGCTGGGGAGCATATCCTCCATTTCCAGAGTTCTAGGTGCTGAAACAGTAATAGTTGGTATGAAACCTGCTGTAGCTATAACACTTGTGGAGCTCGGTCTCGAACTAAAGGGAATTCATACCGCTTTGAATATAGAAAAGGGAATGAAGCTCCTCGACAAGTTAACAGGAAAGGCTTAATCCCTATATGCCTGAAGATCATAAAAGGCCCTTTATCATGAGAATACAAAATGATAATGATGTTGTACTTGCAAGGCAGGAAGCAAGAAAAATGGCCGTCCAACTTGGGTTTAGTTTACTGGACCAGACAAAAATAGTGACAGCAACAAGTGAACTGGCAAGAAACACCCTGGTATGGGGAGGAGGTGGAACGGTAAGTTTTGAAAACATCAATACGGTAAATAAAAAAGGCCTGAAGATAACATTTGAGGATAATGGACCCGGGATTGAAGATATAGAGCTCGCAATGAAAGATGGATATACAACCGGAAACGGACTGGGGTTCGGATTGGGAGGTGCAAAGAGACTTGTGGACGAATTTCATATTGAATCAACCCTGGGAAAAGGAACAAAGGTCACAATTATAAAATTTAAATAGTGGAAAATTTTATTAAAATAGCTTCCATTAAATTTTTATGCTCAAAAA
>CAZFGQ010000082.1:6142-11502 GCA_964518675.1 uncultured Spirochaetota bacterium | reverse complement strand
GTATTAAGAACAGGCAAAAATTGGGGTGCCTTGTTCATAAAAAATAATTATTATTTAAAATAGGTGCAATCATTCTAACTGGTAATTCAAAATCACATAAGGAAACACAAAATTGAATATTTCAATAATCGCATCAATATCGAAAAATGGGGTTATAGGAAAAAACAACAGGCTACCCTGGCACATACCTGAGGATCTGAAGTGGTTTAAGAAAAACACAATGGGAAAAACAATAATAATGGGCCGGAAAACATTTGATTCAATTGGCAAACCTTTGCCCGGCAGAAAAAATATTGTCATAACAAGAAATAAATCCCTGAAAATCGAAGGATGTGAGATCTATCATAGCATTTCTCAGGCCCTCAAAAAATTGAGTGAAGAGAAAAAAGGAGAAGAGATTTTTATAATCGGAGGAGAAAGCATATACAGAGAAACAATAGCACTTTCAAACAGGCTCTATCTTACAATCGTTGATAAAGAATACGATGGAGATGCTTTCTTTCCATTTTTTGATCCAGATCTATTTGAAATAAGTTTTTATCAGGAACACAGTGAATCATCCCCTCCATACAGGTTCGTTATACTTGAAAGAAAATCCAGTTAAATAAAATACCCATATCCAGGTCCATTACCTCTTAGATTCACTTGAAAATAAACCCTCACACCTATATATTATGGTGAAACAAAACTCAGGAGGATCCATATGTCTGCAATAGAAAGCATAGTGGCCAGAGAGATTCTTGATTCAAGGGGAAACCCAACGGTAGAAGTGGATGTTTTGCTTGAATCGGGAGCGCTCGGCAGAGCCGCAGTCCCATCGGGTGCCTCAACTGGAGAACATGAAGCCGTCGAGCTTAGAGACGGAGATAAAAAGAGGTACCTGGGTAAGGGAGTTCAGAAAGCTGTTGAAAATATTAACGAAGAAATAGCCCCCGAACTACTAAGCTATGAGGTGACCCTCCAGGTAGATATTGATAACATAATGATAGAGCTTGATGGTACAAAAAATAAGGGAAGGCTTGGAGCAAATGCAATTCTTGCCGTCTCCATGGCCTGTGCAAAAGCAGCTGCAAACGAACTTGGCCAACCACTATACCGGTACCTCGGAGGAACCAATGCAAAGGAGCTTCCCGTTCCAATGATGAACATACTCAATGGAGGGAAACACGCAGATAACAATGTTGACCTTCAGGAGTTTATGATAGCCCCTGCCGGTGCACCTACATTCAAAGAAGCTCTACGCATGGGAGCCGAGATATTCCATTCGCTGAAATCAATCCTAAAAGACATGGGGCTGAATACAGCTGTTGGTGATGAGGGTGGATATGCACCAAATCTAAACTCCAATGAAGAGGCACTTCAGGTTATCATGAAGGCAATAGAAAAAGCGGGTTACAGACCAGGAGAAGATGTATTTATCTGCCTTGACCCTGCAGCGAGCTCTTTCTACGAAAATGGCAAGTATAACCTGAAAGCAGAAAAAGAGCCTATAAAAGATTCGCAACAGATGGTTGAGTACTACGAATACCTCATAAACAAGTACCCGATCATCTCCATAGAAGACGGACTGGCTGAAGACGACTGGGAAGGGTTTAAGCTTCTGACAGAAAGGCTCGGAAACAAAATTCAAATAGTTGGTGATGATCTGTACGTCACAAATACAGAAAGACTCAAACGAGGTATAGCCGAAAAAGCAACAAACTCCATACTGATCAAGCTCAATCAAATTGGAACCGTTACTGAGACAATGGATGCAATTGAAATGGCAAAGAGAGCCGGATTCACAGCAATTGTCTCTCATAGGTCAGGTGAAACAGAAGACACCTTTATTTCTGACCTCGTTGTGGCAATGAACACAGGGCAGATAAAAACAGGGTCGGCTTCAAGGTCAGAGAGAATCGCAAAATATAACCAGCTATTGAGAATCGAGGAAGAACTCGGTGATTCAGCGATTTTCAGGGGAAAGGAAGTATTCTACAGCATGAAAAGTGCCTGATTCAACGGATATTTTACCCTGATTCTGAGTGAGTTTACTCTGAGTGATTTTACAATTTAAACAAAATTCGGGTTGAAATATTTATCACACTTATCATATAAAAAATTACAATATGACCAAACTTGAAAATCTTAAGAGGCTTTTAGCGGATAATTCTAATTCCTGGATTCCATTTACTTTAAATATTGGCTCAGAAGAAGGCCTAACCGAGCCCATCAAGAAAAAACTTAAAAAGTACACCGGGAACATCGAACCAGATGAATATTTTGATTACGATTTCAGGTCATTTTCATTGAAAGCAAGGTTTGGAGGGGAAACCCCCGAAAAATATCATTCGGATATAAAAGAAGGGACCTACTTTGATGAATGGGGTGTGGGGCACTGGTCAGGTGGAGCTGAGGGCACAATTGACCTCATGTACCATCCTTTAAAGAATGCAGAGAGCATAAAAGAAGTCGAAGAATATCCAGAACCCGTAATTGAGCCTCCAGAAAATCTAATAATTATAGACGAATACCATAGGAGAGGCTACCCGGTTTTCGGGTATTCCGGTAGTATCTATGAGTGGTCCTGGTGGCTTCGAGGGATGACAGACTTCCTCATGGACCTGATAACAAATCCATCACTGGCCGAAGCGATAATTGAAAAGGTTGCCGGTTACACCTTGAAACTTGCATTGAAAAGCGCAGAATATGGCCTAGATGTACTCTGCTTCTATGATGATGCTGGCATGCAAACGGGATTGCAAATTTCACCCGAACTATGGCGGAAACTCATCAAACCCCGGTGGAAATCAATCCTTGAAAAAACAAAAAGCAAATATCCTGAAGTTCATTTTTTTCTCCACAGCTGTGGAAATATCTATGAAATAATCCCCGACATCATCGAGGCAGGGTTTGACATCCTCCACCCCATTCAACCTGAATGTATGGATATTGAAAAGGTCAAAAAAGAGTTTGGTAAATATATTGTACTATCAGCTTCTATCAGTTCTCAGAAAACATTTCCCTTTGGAACTCCAGATGAGATAAGAAAGGAGATCAGGAGATTGGTGGATTTATTTTCTGACAGCTCTGGATGTATCCTCTGCCCTTCCAATGCAATACAGCCTGAAACACCCATTCAAAATATTCTGGCTTTTGTGGATGAAGCAAAAAGGTTGAGGCAAATAAATTAATTCAGCAGATTCTGGGAAGCTGGGAACCTGATGGCAGAGTTACAATCCTGCTGGTACCATAAGCCGTTTCCATTATGAGTCTCCCTTTTCCTTTTGTAATCTTCCCAATTCTCTTTGCTCCCTTCCCAACCTCAAACCTGTTCATTATACTGATGCATTTTTCTGCTGAGCCGGGTGAGACGACAAATATCATCTTCCCCTCATTCGCCATAAAGATGGGGTCTATCCCAAGGATTTCACATAGGTTTGCTGTGCTTTCCCGAACCGGTAGTGATTCCTCATCTATGAGTGCATCAAACTCAGAATCATCCACCAGCTCCTGTAAAACTGCTGCAACACCGCCTCTCGTTGGATCTCGCATCCACCTGACGTCAGATACCTCCCGGATAATAGCCTGGACAAGTTCTGAGAGAGGAGCACAATCGGAAGAGATATCAACCCCGATAGAATAATCACCCCTGGCACTCATGATGCATGCTTCATGATCACCTATTGGTCCATTTATAAGAATTAAGTCTCCATCCTTTACAAGTCCTTTTCCAAGTCTTACATCCTTGCTAACAAATCCCACACCGGCAGTTGAGATATAAATTCCATCACCATGGCCCCTCTCCACAACCTTTGTATCGCCAGTTATCAATGAAACCCCAACCGAGTCTGCGGTTTGTTTCATTGAATGAAGAATTTTTTCAAGAGTTTCAAGTTCAAATCCCTCCTCTATTATCAAACCAACAGAGAGTGCCAGCGGAATAGCACCTGCAGTGGCAATGTCATTTACCGTACCACAGACAGAAAGTTTCCCGATGTCACCTCCGGGGAAAAAAAGCGGTTTTACCACGTAGCTATCCTGAGTCATCACAAGATGACCGGGTATATTTACATGCTGATTTACAATCGACTCTAATGGCAGAACCGAAGAATCTTCAAGCTCATCGAGGTAAGGGTTATTAAAAATACTGGCAATTACATTCTTAATAAGTTCCTGAGTTGCTTTGCCACCGCTCCCGTGCGAAAGAAGAATCTTTTCCGAAGGATCAATATTCTGCATCATTACCATCCTGAAATGCTAGGTTAACATTCTCGTTAAATATTTCTGTATTTATAATAGGCAGCACAGCTACCCTCAGATGATACCATACAGGGACCAACGGGGTTATCAGGAGTACATCGTTTTCCAAATAGTGGGCATTCGGGTGGCAGGATAATACCTTTAAGCACATCCCCACATCTGCATCCCCTGGGATCCTCGGTAACACCTGGCTCAATTTTGAATCTGAGCTCCGCATCCATTGCTGCAAAATTACCCTGAAGCGCCCCACCACTTTGGGGAATCACACCTATTCCACGCCACTCTGCATCCACCCTTTTAAAAACCCTGTCCATCACAGAAAGTGCACTCCTATTGCCCTCACCCGTTACAACCCTCTCATACATGTTCAGCACTTCGGGCTTTTGCTCCGATATAAGCCTTACAAGTTCATAAATGGCGAGCATAATATCCACCGGTTCAAATCCCGATACCACGCAGGGTTTACCAAAATCACTGGCTATCTCATTGTAAGCATTTGCCCCAATAACAACACTTACATGACCAGGACAGAGAAATCCATCGATCATTATATCATCTGCCGAACAGAGGGCTCTCATAGCTGGTATGATAAATCTGTTTGCAACAAGGAAATAAAGATTTTTAAGCCCCTTTTTTTCTGCTTCAATAAGTGTAAGAGCAATACCCGGCGTTGTTGTTTCAAAACCAACACTTATGAAAATAACATTTTTCTCTGTATGTTCTGCAATTCTTATGACATCATGAGGAGAATAAACAACCCTGACATCAGCTCCCTCTCCCCGGAGTTTTTCAAGACTTAAACCATCTGCCGGAACCCTCATCATATCACCAAAACTAACCACCACATTCCCAGGATCCTCTGCAAGCCGGAGAGCCTTTGATATAATTGAAGTTGGCGTTACACATACTGGACACCCTGGACCAGAGACGAGCCGGAGCCCTTCCGGAAGAAGTTCACGAAGGCCAAATCTTGCAATTGCCATGGTATGGGTACCGCAGACCTCCATTATGCTCATGCTTCCACCGGGATAGATATCCCTGATTTTACTCGCCAGCTTGCCCACGTATTCTTTATTTCTGAACTCTGATTGAAGTCTCAACCGACAATCCTCTTTATT
>CAZFGQ010000082.1:0-6042 GCA_964518675.1 uncultured Spirochaetota bacterium | reverse complement strand
GGTGCAAATAACTCCTCAAGCAATGCTAACGTTTCAGCAGCTTCTTTTTCATCCACAACCTGAATTGCAAACCCTGCATGAAGCAATACATAATCGCCAACCTTTGCCTCCGGGACTAATTGAAGCCCCACCTCTCTCCTTACCCCACCGCTTTCCACAATACCCGTTTCACCATTTATTGACACAAGTTTTCCTGGAATAGCAAGACACATAATGTTTCTCCCAATTGGCAACTGGTTTCTATTAAATTATTCTGTCACTATTCTATTACGCCGATATTCTGTTATGCCTAAATATAATTAAACAAAACAATTTTTTGAAGTAACTTCGACATTAAATTTCATACCAGCCTGCTTTCCATCCCTCAAAAACCCGACATTAGCTCTAAATCCTACGAAGGGCCGAGTTTTTTAAACCTTCTGTATCCGATATAAGCCTGTCCAAGAGAAATACCTCCGTCATTTGGGGGAACAAGCCTGTGGGTAAGTACATCAAACCCTGCCCCGTCAAGTTCTTCCAGCATCATTTTCAGAAGAAGTTTGTTCTGAAAAACCCCTCCTGAAAGTCCAACAGTATTGCAACCCGTTTTCTCTCTTATCCTTTCACACATCCTTGTGGATGCATGGGCAACGGTCTTATGAAAATGATAGCTGATATATCCGGAACTTTCTCTGGATAGCGTGTCATCTACTATCTCCCTTATCGTAGGTGAAAAATCAAGGACAAAGGGGAAACCATCCCCTTTAATGTCATACCGGTAATGCTTCCCCCAATACTTTTTGCTCTCACGAGATGCTTTCTTCAGGTGCTCATCGAAATACCTCTCCGCGCATGTCTCAAGAAGTATTGCTCCCTGGGCATCGTATGCCGGTTTGTAGCACAATCCAAGTATTGCTGAAACAGCATCGAATAGTCTTCCGCAGGATGAAGTTAAAGGAGCTGGAATTTTATTTTCATACATGAGTTTAAAGGCATTCATCCTTTCAGGGGGAGTTTCATCAACAAGCGGTAACCTTGGAATATTCTCCTGATTCCTATAAACTGTTAAAAGCCAGCCCAGCGCCATCCTGCTGAGCTCTTTTATACACTTCTCCCCGCCAAACATCACAACATATTGAATATGCCCTACCCTTTCAAAACTTTCCGCATTCCCATATAAAAACTCACCACCCCATATAGCACCATCAAGACCATACCCGGTTCCATCAAAAATTACCCCTATAATTTTAGTATCTGAACCAATGTGTTCTTCGCCCCTTTCAGCGAGGAGGGAAGCAAGGTGGGCATGATGATGCTGAACCCTGATGAGTGGAAGACCTTCAAGCCTTGCAAACTTTTCTGCAATCCTCGTGCTTGTATAATCGGGATGCATGTCACAGATAAGCATCTTAACATCAACATTAAAAATCCCGATAAAATCCCTGATTCCTCTTTCGTAAGCCTCCACACTCTTTGGATTGTCCAGGTCTCCAATATGATGACTCAGAAAGGCTTTTCCACCTTTTATTACACAGAATGTATTTTTCTCCTGAGGGCCAAAAGCAAGTATCTGCTTTTTCCCATCAACCAAACTTTCTCTCTCAATAATTATTGCACGGGGAACATACCCCCTGGAACGCCTTAGTGGAAAACTCTCCCTGATGCCATCTTCTTCTAAAACACATACAACAGAATCATCACACGGTCTTGCAATTTCCCTGTTATGGGAAAGATAAAAGTCAGCTATTCCCCTCAGCCGAACTTTCGCATCAGCATCAATGTATGCAAGAGGTTCCTCAGAAATATTTGCACTTGTCATCACGAGAAGTTCAAATCCTTCATCCATGAGCAGATGGTGAATTGGTGTGTAGGGAAGCATCACACCAAGATAATCAGTATCTGGAGCAACCTCCCTTGCAATCCATCGCCCAGCACAGCAGGATAATTCATCCCCCTCAACATCAATCTTAGTAGGTCTGGTGGCAGCGTTCAGGACTCCTTCTTTTCTGCGAATATTAGACAGGTCGCCAGACGAATAATAATCCACCCCAGAATCTTTTCTTTTAAGCAGAACTATCGGACGCTGGTAACTCAACAGCAATCTTTCCGCTTCTTTGCTAACCATGCAATATTTTTTAACAATTTCCAGATCTCTTGCCATAAGGGCAAATGGTTTTCCCGGCCTTTTCTTCCTCTTTCGAAGCTCGAGCACAGCTTCCTCGTTAAATGGATCCACAGCAAGGTGATATCCACCAAGTCCTTTTATAGCAACTATTTTGCCCTCTCTTATTTTCTCAGCGGCGATTTTAATCGGATCTGCGTTAAAACCTGCGTCTGCATTTTTTTTATCATCCTTTTGAGAATTATTATCTGATTGATTCGTGGATTTTGCTGAGGGATTTTGCAATGCTGGGCTTGTTTTACCTGAAACACAATTATTTTCAGCGGGAACACTCTCATCGGGAAATATAAATAGTCTAGGACCACATACAGGGCATGCATTGGGCTGTGCATGATAGCGCCTATCCAGCGGATCATTGTATTCCCTGCTACATTCAGCACACATTTCGAATACTTTCATTGTTGTATTTTTACGGTCATAGGGAACGGACTCTATTATGGTGAATCTTGGTCCGCAGTTTGTGCAATTTATAAAAGGGTATCTGTATCTCCTATCAGATGGAGTAAAAAGTTCTTTAAGACATTCAGCACATGTGGCTACATCCGGAGAAATGGGGGTAAATCTATTCTCACCCTCAATACTTTTTTCTATCTCAAAATGTTTGAAACCGAAGGGTTTCTGGTACTTTATCCTGGTTTCATGAATCTCGGCGAGTGGTGGAAGATGATTTAAAAAATCACTCAAAAAATTAACAATCTTTTTCTTTTCTCCATCAAGCTTTAGCTGAACCCCTCTCTCCGTATTACGAACTTCTCCTCTGAGATTGTACCTGACAGCAGTCCTGTATATAGCTGGCCTGAAACCTACTCCCTGTACAATCCCGGTAAACTCTATAACTGCCCCAACAGGCTTATTATCCATTACACCTCATTCAGCTGGCAATATTTTCTTTAACCCACCTTACAAGTTCTTCAAACCCCTCGCCTGTTTTCGCAGAGACCTTTAACACTGTTGCACCAGGATTAATTTTCTTTAATCCCTTTGTAAAATTCTCTTCATTAAAATCTGAAAGCTCCATAAGATCGATTTTATTCAGAATGACCAGTGAAACACCTTTAAACATCACAGGATATTTGATCGGTTTATCATCTCCTTCACTGATACTGGAGACCACAATTCTCTTATTTTCTCCAATGTCAAAACCCGACGGACAGACGAGGTTACCAACATTCTCAATAAATAAAAGATTTATTTTATCGAGCTCTATTTTTTGAATAGCAGCTTTGACCATAGCAGCATCAAGATGGCATGCTCCCCGGGTATTTATCTGCGTTGCAAACACCCCGGTCTTTGCTATCCTTTCTGCATCATTTGTTGTAGCAATATCTCCTTCAATTACCGCCGGTTTGATCTCTTTGGGTAACATTGGAATAAGACGTTCGAGGATAGAAGTTTTTCCAGAACCCGGAGAGCCCATGATGTTAAACGAAGTAACTCCATTGGCTCTCAAAAGCTCCCTTATCTCATTTGCCAGTAAATCATTTGCCTTCAGAATATCACTCATCACTTCCACTTTCATTTAGCCTCTCCCGCTCTCAGTAATATTTATACATCTAAATTGTTAAATATGTAACGATAAATATAATAATTTTTAACTCTGCTATGTACTAAAGCTTTAAAGATTCTTCTGCTTTCTATTCATTTTTTTCAGTCTATTTAATCTCCCTCAAGGTTTATAATATTCATTTTTTTATCTCTTTAATCTCCCTCAAAGCTTAAAATTTGAAGTTCTTCTCCCCCTTTCGGTATAAACTCAATACTTCCGCATTTTTCACATGTTTCCTCATCACCCTCAAGCCTGGTTCCACATTTGGCACAATAAAATTCGACACCTGTTTTTTCTACAACTACCTCTGCTCCCTCTGTGATTCTATTTTTAGATAAAACTTCAAATGCGAAAAGGAGAGAATCAACCACAATACCTGACATCTCTCCAATTTTGAGATTTATTTTATGAACCTTTTTTATACCAGCAGACTCAGCCTCTCTCTCTATTATATCCAGAAGCTCTTCTGCAATAGATAGTTCATGCATCCGATCTATCAACCCTTTCATTTAATATAATAAAAAGGATCTTTCCAGACTGAAAAAACGGAACAAAACAATAAAAATGACGGTTAAACTATTACACGCTTCGAAATACTTCAACCTAACCAATATCTATCGACAGAAATGATGGAAGGCACATAAGAACACCTTTGTTTCCACCCATTTTAACAGCAAGTTCCCTGAGCTCTTTTTCCTTCCCCTTCACCACAATAACCTCAAGGCAATACTCATGACTGATATGTACATGATTGGAAAAAAGTATATACTCCTGATACCCATGCTGAATATCTGTAAGGTTTTCGGAAAGATTCCGCACGTGATGGTTATATATAAGCGTAATGGTCCCGAGGACACTCTCCGATTTATACCCCTTTTCAAGGGATAATTTTTCTCTGATCAAATCCCTAATTGCCTCACTCCGATTGAAAAAACCGTGTTTTTCAATAAATCTGTCGAACTGGTCAAGTAGATTCTTTTCTATTGAAACACCAAATCTTACAAGATTTGACATGTCGGCCTCCGTACCACTAAATTATCTTTTCATTCAAAAAATATCAATATCTATTGAGAAAAATTTTGATTTTACATAATTAGAACGAATGTGGATTTTCTGAAAAATAGAAATCCTAATGCAAAATAGAACCAAAGATGTTGCAGTGCCGGCGAAGCTCAAACAATTTATAATTGTCAACGATACCCAGGATTCAAATTATAAGCGGATTGAAAATATAATTGATAAAATCGCAATTTGTTGTATACTTATAGATAGAGGACATATACACAACAATACCAATTCATTTAACAATAAGTTATGATAGAGGGAAAATTCTATTACTTACTCACAGTAGGAATCTTATCGTTATTTATGATATTCGGGTGCTCATCAAGAGAACCACTTCTCGATCGGGCACTTATTCCAACTGATACAGCTCCACATATATCAAATATATCACCTGATGAAAATCTTAACAATGTCCCAATAAATACCCTAATACATATTGAATTTCCCGATCCGATGGATACAGACTCTGTGGAAAACAACACATACTTAAAATATGACGATACAATAATTGATAAAAGCAATCTATCATTCACCTGGGACACCACGAAAACCCTCTTGACTATAGATCCTTTAATTGATTTACCACCAGGTACTGAAATAACTGTTGTTATTGAAACCGGAGCTGTTAACCAACAGGGAATACACCTGATTGAAACATTTACGTGCACATTTACAACAACCACATTTGACCAGCCGGACACTACATCGCCTACAATTATCGCTTTTAATCCATCATCCCTCCAGGTTACTGACACTGAAGTGCAAATTCAGGTAACATTCTCTGAAGAAATGTCTCATATATCGGTAGAAAAAACTTTTATTCTTGCAAGCACCGATAATCAGGAAATATACACACACACAAATGGCAGTTTTTCATGGAATGGTACAACCATGATCTTTACTCCCGAGAGTTCACTCAGTATGGATAAAGAATACATTATTAGCTTTTCAACAAGTACAGATATTGTCCCTCAGGACCTGGCAGGTAATCCCCTTACTGGCTCAACCTCATCCAGATTCTACACACTGGAAAATAAAATTTATGTATCTCCTACAAACGGGGATGACAACAATCCGGGATATCACAAAACTTTACCAGTAAAAACGATTGCTCGTGGGATTCAAAGGGCCGTAACATATGGATATGATCTGGTTAAAATAGAAGAGGGAATCTACACAGAAACTATAAATCTTGGCTCCCAGGAAGGAGGAATCACAATAGAGGGAGCATATGTGAGTGGAACCAATTTTAATAGCAGAGATATAGATA
>CAZFGQ010000081.1:8826-11595 GCA_964518675.1 uncultured Spirochaetota bacterium | reverse complement strand
CACATATGGGACGGATCCCAGTGGTGTGAGTAACAGTTTTGATGCGGTAGCGGGTGCGTTACATCATTTTCTAGTAGATACAGTTTTGGATCCACAAGAAGCAGGAGTTTCATTTCAGATTACAATTAGGGCGGTAGATCAATACGATAATAGAAGAACGGATAACGGTATTACTGTAAATTTACAAGCAACAGGTGATGGCGGAGCAAATACTATAGTAACTGAAGATTCAGGTTATACTACTAATGTCACGGGGAATTTTAGTAATGGTGTATGGACAGGAAAAGTTAGAATATCTGGTGCGGATACAAATGTTTATATACATGGAGATGATGGAAGTGGACATATTATAAATAATTCAAATACTTTTGATGTTATTCCAGGTATTTTACATCATTTTGATCTGGTTATTACTCCACAGGTAAACGATCAGGGTTTTGTTGCTACTGCTCAAATTATTGGAAAAGATGTGAATGGTAATACAAGAGCATTTTATGCATCAACCAATAATATCATCCTTACATCTGATGTAGGTGTACTTACAAATAATACAATAAGTGTAAATGTACCAACTGGTATTTTTGATTTAACAACGCTTGGGCTCCGGTACAATGGACCAGCGGGTCAAATTACAATAACAGCAACACAAGCTGTAACTGGAATTACCGGAAGCACAACTGTTACTATTTATCCTGGAGTCCCAGACCATTTTACAATAATTAATAAAGCAGCGATTGAAGCTGGAAGTCCGTATATTGCAGGTCAAAAAATTAATGTTAAAATAGAAGTTCAGGATGTTGATAATAATGTTCTTAATTCTGGTCCAAATGAATTTAATACAGGGGGTATTATTCTTGATGATGCCGATGGAACACAGAATACAACTATTTCTCCTTCTACTATAACATTTTCCAAAGGTTCATGGGATGGAGATATTCAAGTTTTGGAAGCTACACCATTAATTTTAAGAGTTTCAGGTGGAGGAGTTCCATCTTCCGATCAGTTGAATAATTCTATTGATATTAATCCTGCCGCTATTGATCATTTTACTTTTACGACAAATCCAAGTGCAAATGAGGTTGCTGGTACTGCTTTTAATGTAGTAATTGAGGCAAGGGATAAGTATGAGAATGTACTTGATTCCGGTGTAAATGCTTACAACAATTCGGTTGCAATAAGCGACAGGTCCGGTTCTATTTATGAGGATGTTCCTAGTGGAACAGGCCCTGGAGATACAACAATTCAGTTTACAAATGGTGTGTACAATGGCAATTTTACGGTTATAACCTCTATTAATAATAATTTGATCAGTGTTACCGATGGAGTGGCCAGCGAGTCCAGTACTCCATTTGACGTTGATCCAGGTGCTGCCACACAATATGTAATTATTGGTTTAATTCCTGATTCGTTCCAGGCTGGCCAGAGTTACTATCTAAAGGTTGAGGCGAGGGATGCATTTGGCAATGTAGATACAAGTTATAATGCAATCGCAACGTTCTCGGACACCGATCCAACGCCAGCTAATCGTGTTGTTTTCCTTACAAGTCAGAACAATTATACAGATGCAACAATATCTTTTAATAATGGAATTTGGGAAGGGTACCTAAAGACAGACACAAGTATTCAGAATAATATCAACAAGGATGGTGATACTACCACGTTAATACTGTCTGATGGATCAATCTCATCAACTACGAATCCATTTACAGTTACCTCAGGTCCGCTTCATCACCTTGGTTTTACGACAGTCCTCACCGGTTATATAAGAGCCAATGATCCTATACCCGTGATTATCGATGCTTACGACCAGTACAATAACTATGTGGATTTCACTGGAAATGCAACCATAAGGGATGCTACCGGTACTATTTATGAGGATCCGAACCAGGGAGATACGTCAATTAATTTCGTGTCCACTGTGGTAAATGGATACAGGGTAGGAAGGTACACTGGTAACTTTGTTATGACTCAATCCTATCTGAATAATGTGATAGTTGTTACCGCGGACTCCGGAGCTACGGGAAGCAGTAGTTTATTTAACGTGCTTTCAGATGAGATTATCACTGAGCTGGTGCAGGATCTTTCGCCGAGAATTTCTCTTGCTGGCAGTACTGTTGATATGATAGAAATCAAGTTTACAAATGTAGACCCCAGTGAGGACATCCGGCTTAATGAATTAAAGTTCTATCTCCAGAGTGGAAGGGATTCTAATTACTACACAGTTGGTCCATCCACGCTGATCAATGCGGTATATGTAGAGGATCTAACTAATGGAGGTACTTACGAAAACACTTCATTGGGGACCCTGACGGATGAAATACCTGTTTCTCTTGGAAGTGGTATTATTGTTCCCAAGAATGGTGGAAGTGTTACTTTCAGAGTCTCAGTCAGAATAAATGAAGATATATCTGGAGCTGTTGAAAATAATATGCAGCTCAGGCTTGCCGATGTTATCGGAGTATTCACCGTTTCACTTATTCCGGTGGAGCCTGTAACGCCA
The DNA here is from genome assembly GCA_964518675.1 of uncultured Spirochaetota bacterium. GTDB lineage: Bacteria > Spirochaetota > B62-G9 > B62-G9 > CAZFGQ01 > CAZFGQ01. The sequence goes on along the minus strand of CAZFGQ010000081.1, from coordinate 9,095 downwards.
TCATTTGAATCGGTTAAGAGCGCAGGTAATTTTATCCAGTCAGCACTTGTCCAGATAAGGTCGGCTTCCAGGCTTGCTGCATTTAACTATCCGAATCCATTTAATCCAAGGACACAGACTACCAAGATAACCTTTTTCAATCCACTTGATAGTTCGACGATCACAATTAAAATATTCACGATTACGGGAAAACTTGTCAGGGATCTTTCGTTAAAGACTCCGCAGTCATCCGGTAGTATCGAGGTTGAGTGGGATGGTAGAAACGGAAG
>CAZFGQ010000081.1:7478-8726 GCA_964518675.1 uncultured Spirochaetota bacterium | reverse complement strand
TGAAGAACTCTCTGTACCTCATTATTTCGAAAAAGAGTGAATAACCTGTTTTCATCTTAATCTGTGTTACCGGCTGGAAAAAGAAGGCCCCTATTCTCGATATTTCTTTTGTTTCTCCGTCGTTAATGGATCCTGCGATGCAGTTTAACGCACTCCCTTTGGAAACAGTTTTAATTTCTTCAATTTCATTTATATCAATACCGAACTCTGTTTTTTCATATTTTTGACTTCTTCCCATTATCTTGTACAGCCAGTTTTCTTTTTCAAAATCCTCGAAATAGAGTCCACTTTTTATGGTATACAGTAACCCGCCAAGATTTACGTTTTTATCATTTGATCTTCCAATATAAGTGGCAAATGTGAAGAAGTCTACTTTACCGCCTTTCTCTTTTTCTTTTTGGCTCCAGAATTTTTTGGCTTCTTCGGTGAGCTCTTTCATAAAGAAAACTCCTGTTAAGTTTTATTCAGTAACAAAATATTATTCTATCATTTTTTTGTAAAATATAAAAATATTTTTAAGAATAGAGGAATGGCTGTGTTATATAAATGATATTTGAAGAATTTCATCTATAATGGTATAGTAGAACATAGGTCGAGTTTTCCGAAAAATAGAAATCCAAATATAAAATAGAACCAAAAATGTTGCAGTGCCGGCGAACTTCGAACGATTTATATCTATAACTTTTGATTTTTTATTTTGAATTAATAATTTGCGTCTCATAATGAAGACTCAAAGTTCGCCCTAGTATTCAGAGGAGTGTTGTTAAAAATATAATTTTATGTGTTTTCTTCTCAAGTCTGAAGTATTAGGGCATCTGTCTGAAGATTTTTAAAATGTTATTTAGATTATCTATTTGATATGTGAAATGTCGAGGTATAGTATAAAAAAATAAAATAATTTTGGAGATCGGGAATGAAACATACGCTATCGTGTCTTGTTTATAACAAACCTGGTGTGCTTGCCAATGTTGCAAAAAGCTTTGCTGAAGAAGGTATAAATATTTACTCCCTGGCTGTTGGAGAGGTTGAGGAAGAGGATAAATCCCGCATGACCATAGTTGTGGAGGCTGATGAGAAGGTAGTTAGAAAAGCCGAGGAACATCTTGAGAGGTTGAAAGATGTGATAAAGGTTTATGACCTCACCGAGGAAGAGCTTATTTCCAGGGAGTTACTCCTGATAAAGATTAGAATCGAGCCTCACAAGATTCCTCAAACACTACAGATTGCAGAGCTTTTTAATGCTCAGGT
>CAZFGQ010000081.1:0-7378 GCA_964518675.1 uncultured Spirochaetota bacterium | reverse complement strand
AGATGCAGGAGAAAACTTCATTATACATGTACAAAAAATCCGTATCCAGAAATTATAAGAAAAGAAACAATAAAAAAAGAAATCCTGGAAACTCTAAATATAATGAGGATTTATTTGACCTTCAAACGGTTCTCCAAAAGGCACAGAAATTACCGAAAGTCAGGATGGCGGTGGTTGCCCCGTATGATATAGCCACGCTCAGGGCTTTGAGAGAGTCCCTCGATAGGGATGTTGCAATTCCAGTTTTGATAGGACATGAAGGTACAATCAGAGATAGAGCTAAAGAATACGACATAAGTCTTGAAGGGATGGAGATTATAAACACGGCACTGGAGAAACAACTTGAAAAGGCGGGAGAGTTTATCAAAGAAGGAGATGTGAAGATAGTAATGAAGGGTATGGTGGGAACTGGGGATTTTATCCATGTACTGCTTGATCCAAAATATGGGATAAGAACCGGTAGAATACTCAGTCATGTGAGTATGTTTGAAATTCCGGAGACCAGAAGGATTTTCTTGATGTCTGATGCAGCGATAAATATCCTCCCCAATTTTAACAGGAAGGTTCATATAGTGGCAAACGCCGTGGAGGTGGCTAGAAAGATAGGGATTCCAAAGATCAAGGTGGCCATGCTGGCAGCTGTGGAAAAGGTTAGGCTCCCTGCGATGCCGGCGACTCTCGATGCTTTTTTGATGAAAAAGTTTGCAACCACCGGGTATTTTGGTGAATGCATTGTGGAGGGGCCATTTGCATTTGATAATGCAATTGATCCTGAAAGGGCGAAGACGAAGGGGATATATGGAAGAGTGGCTGGAGTCTCAAACATTGTTATTGTTCCAAATATCGAAACGGGGAATGTAATTTATAAATCCATTACCTGCCTGCATAAGATGGATGGGGCGGGTGTTGTGGTTGGTGGAAGGATGCCGATAGTTGTTCCTTCGAGATCCGATAACTGGCGCACAAAGTTTCTTTCAATCGAGTTTTCAAAGTTGCTTGCCAGTTGATTCCGTTTTATTATTTGATATGGGAAAACCCCGTTTTTTGTTTTTCCATTGTTTTTTTACAAAGTCTTTATATAAAATAAAGCGGTTGAAGGAGAATTATAAAAATACAGATAAGTTATATAATGCTCAATTGAACGGTCCTTGTTTTTTTATTATTTTGCTTGTATCAGATTTGGGTTAATTACCAGGATTTCAAATCTTGGGGATATAAATAATTTGAATCAGTATTGTTTTAAGTTTATATTTTTAAGGCGAACTTCGAGTTTTTATCATGAAACGAAAATTATTGATACTAAATAAAGAAATAGAGAGATATTGATATAAATTGTTCGAAGTTCTCCAGCACTGTAACATATTTAGTTTTATCTTGAAGCAGAATTTCTATTTTTCAGAAAGTTCGACATTCATTTTTTTATGCAACCTGATTTTCGATTAAAATGAATCTGAATTATTAATTTTCATCCCGGAGTTCGTCTGATTAGAGGAAGATTTATCTTCATTTAAGGGGATTTTTATGGTTTATGTTGCAAATCTCGTAAGGCTTGTTTTTTCGATTTACATTATTCTGCTTTTTGTACGTATTCTGTTTGCCTGGTTAAGGCCTAATATGTTTAATCCAATTGTAAGGTTTGTATACAAGCTCACAGATCCATATCTTAAAATTTTTGCGGGCATTAAATTTTTGCGGATTGGGTACCTTGATTTTACTCCAATACTGGCTTTTTATTTGCTCTATCTGCTTCAGGAGCTTCTATACAAAGTTCTTTTAACCGGTTATTTTTCCCCTGATATTTTGTTTTCTCTCATAATAATCCTTGCTTTCAGATTTGTTTACTTTATTCTCTTCATATTTATGATTGCTGTTGGAATAAGGTTTATCATTGAGATGGTTCGTTTCCATTCTGGAGGGCCATTTGTGAGTATCATATATTCCATCTCTGAGCCCGCTGTAAGACCTTTCAGGAGAATATTAAAACTGGGAAGCACCTCCGGTTTTGATCCAAATGTTCTGGTTTCGCTGGTGGTCATTATATTTACAAGGTATTTCATTCTCCCAAGGATTCTTGGACTTATCATGAGAGCAATAGCCTGATCAGAGATATAAAATTTACCTCAAAACTTGGTGGTTTGGGTATTTAATAACAGCACCTCTTTTGGTCGTATAACTTATCACCGGTTATTAATTTATTCTTGAAATTCGATTGTTGAAGTATATTATAGCTTAGAAGAGAGAGAAAACTGATCAGGAGGGGTAAGTGTTATCCATTCCGGAAGTTTTGGAAAAACATAAAGAGATTGAACAGGAATTATCAAAGCCTGAAGTAATTAACGATAAGGAAAAGTATGCCAGGTTGAGCAGGGAGTACAATAATCTGAGTAAGATCATCGCTGAAATAGACCGATTAGAAAAAATCGAACATGACATTGAAGAATTCAAAGAAATGTTAAGAAGTGCAGATGATGATGGATTTAAGGAGGAGGTACTGGCTGAGATAGAGAGGTTGAAGAAGGAAAGGGAAAAACTTGAAAGCAGTATTCTCTACATGCTTGTACCTCCGGATCCATTAAATGAAAAAAATATAATTATGGAAATAAGGGCTGGTACAGGAGGTGAGGAAGCTGCCCTGTTTGCTGCTGACCTGTTCCGAATGTACTCCAGGTTCTGTGAGAGGAAAAATTGGAAAATAGAGGTGCTCAGTAGTAATGAGACAGGGATAGGTGGATATAAAGAAATAATATTTTCAATTTCAGGGAAAGATGTTTACCAGCATCTGAAGTTTGAAAAGGGAGTTCACCGTGTACAGCGTATTCCCGTAACGGAGTCAGGAGGAAGAATTCATACATCTGCCGTTACCGTTGCCGTGCTTCCAGAGGCCGAAGAAACAGATGTGGAGATTGATCCGGATGATCTGAGAATCGATGTGTTTAGAGCAAGTGGACATGGTGGTCAGCATGTAAATACGACAGATTCGGCTGTGCGGATAACCCATCTTCCCACAGGGCTTGTGGTAACATGCCAGGACGAAAAATCACAGCATAAGAATAAAGAACGGGCCATGAAAGTTCTTCGTGCAAGGCTCTACGATATGTACGAGCAGCAGAGGAAGAGGGAAGAGGCAGAGGAGAGACGGAGTCAGATCGGAAGTGGCGACAGATCTGAGAGAATACGAACGTATAATTTCCCCCAGAATCGTGTAACAGACCACAGAATTAACCTCACACTCTATAAACTTGATGCGATTCTGGATGGTGAGCTGGATGAACTGATCGAGGCGCTTTTGAATGCAGAAGCAAAGCAGATTCTTAAAGGAGTTGAGATCTCCAAAAAAGATTCTTGATAAAATATATTGCAGATTAGGAAGATAATTGGTTGGAAGTCTTGGATAAAAATGCTCCTGCAGATAGATAGAGAAATAACCGTAAAAAAATGTTTTGAGGAATCTTCAAAATATCTGGGGAAGCTTGATTGCGTGGTTCTTCTCGCATTTGCGGTTAAAAAAGAGAAAGAGTTTGTTCTGAGTCATCCGGAATATACACTGTCCCGAAGAGAGTTTGAAACCTGGAAAAATGCCATTAAAAGAAGGCTTGAGGGTGAACCGATAGCCTATATAACCGGGTACAGGGAGTTTTATTCGCTATGTTTTTATGTTAATCCTTCTACACTGATACCGAGGCCTGAAACCGAGCATCTCGTTGATCAGATACTCAGCCGCAGACCATCGAGTTTACTTGACCTTGGAACTGGGTGCGGAAACATAGCTGTTACGGTTAAATATAGCCTTCCAGATTGTGATGTTTATGCAACAGATATATCGGGGGAAGCTTTAAAGGTTGCAGGGGAAAATGCGAGAAGAATTCTCGGCCAGACAGAGAAAATTGCATTTTACCAGGGAGACTTTTTTGATCCTTTGCCCGAATATTTAAAGTTTGATATTATTGCTTCAAACCCTCCCTATGTCAGAAGCATTGACATTGAGAAATTACCCAGGGAGGTAAGAGATTTTGAGCCCCTTTATGCTCTTGACGGCGGAGAAGATGGGCTTGATGCCTATAGAAAAATACTTGGGAATGCATCTAAAAGATTAAACAAAAATGGAGTTATTATTTTTGAAGTTGATGAATCTATCTTAGAGGGCTTTATTAATCTTTGTTATGAAATGAGTTATGAATGCCAAAAAGTAATTAGTGATTATTCAGGGAGACCAAGGGTTGCTATTCTGGCGGAGAAGGTTTTTTAGATGAAAACAATTGAGATACCGGTAATAGGCGAGTCTTTGAGAAATAGAAACTTCTCATCAGATGAAAAGGTACTGATAGAAAAAGCTTACGAGTTTGCCCTATCTGCACATTCACATCAGAAAAGACTGTCTGGAGAACCCTACATAATCCATCCTCTCAATGTTGCGAAGATACTTCTGGATATGGGTTTCGACGCTGAGGTTATAGCTGCCTCTCTCCTCCATGATACTGTGGAAGATACGGGTGTTTCATTATCTGAATTAGAATCAAGATTCGGAAGTGAAATTACCACTCTTGTGGATGGTGTTACAAAGATATCAAAGATCAGATCTGAGAATGTGAAACAGAGGCAGGCTGAAAACATAAGGAAGATGCTTCTGTCCATGGTTAAGGATATCAGGATTATTTTTATAAAACTTGCAGATAAGCTGCATAATATGAGAACGATTGAATATCTGAATAAAGAGGATGCTGAAAGGGTGGCCCGGGAAACACTTGAGATCTATGCACCTCTGGCCGGCAGGCTTGGTATGGCAAGGATAAAAGCAGAGCTTGAAGATCTCTCCCTGAAGGTTCTTGAGCCAGAGATATATGAAGATATAAAAAACTATATATACCAGAAAAGAGATACGAGAGAGGAATATGTAAAGAGAGTTAAAAACATGCTGGAAAAGGAGTTCAGGAAGTACGGTCTTAATGCCAGAATTGAGGGTCGGGCAAAGCATTTTTACTCCATTTACAGGAAGATGAAAGAGAAGCACAAGAGTTTTGAAGAGATACTGGATCTATTTGCCATCAGGATAATTACAGAATCCGTGAGAGAGTGCTACGAAGTCCTTGGGATTGTACATAGGTTATGGATGCCGGTAAGTGGTAGATTTAAGGATTATATTGCAATGCCAAAATCCAATATGTATCAGTCACTGCATACCACAGTGATTGGTCCACTAGGGAAACCTCTCGAAATACAGATAAGAACAAGAAGAATGAACATTATAGCCGAAGAGGGTATTGCGGCACACTGGGCTTATAAAGAAAAAAAGAGGAACCTGAAATTGATAGAAAAGGAGCTCACATGGCTTAAGAAGCTTAAATACTGGAGAGAATACCTTGATAATCCGTCAGGTTTCATGGAAGATTTGCAGAAGGATCTTCTTCAGGACGAAATATATGTTTTCACTCCAAAGGGTGATGTTATAGATCTTCCAAAAGGGAGTACTCCGATAGATTTTGCCTATAAGATTCACACAGAAGTTGGTCATAGGTGTATAGGGGCAAAGGTAAATGGAAGAATAGTACCGTTAAGAAGGCCTCTGAAAAGTGGGGAGACGGTAGAGATATTAACCTCAAAAAACTCGTCACCAAGTAGAGAATGGCTGGACATAGTAAAAACATCGAGGGCGAGACATAAGATCAGGTATTATTTTTCATCCAGAGAGGAGAAAAGGGAAGAGAAAAAGGAAGAAAAGCGAGAGGAGAAATCTCAAGAAATTAAAAAAGTTTTAAAGGGCCAGCCACATGAAAGGGCTGGTGAGGTTAAGGAGCAATTAAAACATAGAAAAAAAGGTATTTCTGGAGATGCAATAAATTATGCTCTTGTTGCGGATGGCCAGAAAAATGTGCAAATGCATATCGCAAAGTGTTGCGATCCTCATCCAGGGGAGAGTATCATAGGCTACATAACAAGGGGGAGAGGAATTACAGTACATAGGAGCGATTGTAAGAATCTGAAGTATATAAAGGATTTTGAAAACAGAAAGATCGTTGTTGAATGGATAGAGAGGGATAACAGGGTTTATCATCTTAAGATACTTGCAAAGGATAGAAGTGGATTACTCATGGATATTGCTACGGCGATAGCAAATGCAAATGCAAATATTATAGAGGTCCATTCAAAAACCGATCATAATAAGATTGTGAAAGCTGATCTTAAGGTACAGGTGCGGGATGAAACACAACTCAGGCTTTTCCTAAGGGATATAAGGCAAATTGATAATGTTTTTTCTCTTGATTATAATCTTATGTAGCAGGCCTGTTCCCGCTTTTAATTTTCCCGGTTTCTTTAATCAGTGCGAACTTCGAGTGTTCATTATAAATCCTGGATTATTAATCAAAAGTAAAGAAATCGACAAATATTGTTTTAAATTGTTCGAAGTTCGCCGGCATGCAACATTTTGAATTCTAATTTGCATTCGGTTTTCTATTTTTCAGAAAGATCGACATTCGCTATAATTATTTAAGATATCCCATGTTTGAGGAGGTCATGAGTATTTAAAGGTGGAGAATAAGAATCTTTTTTTGATCGTTGTCAGTTATGCCACCATATATCTTGTATGGGGGTCAACATATTTCTTCATCAAACTATCAGTACAGAGTATTCCGCCATTTTATGTGGTAGGAATTAGATTCACGGTAGGTGGAATTTTGCTTCTGTTATTGAGTTTTGTTACTGGTAGATTAAAATCTTTACCGAAGAAGAACGAAATACTATCTGCACTTTTACTGGCTACGCTTTTGTTGCTCATGGGTAATGGTTTTATAACGGTAGCAGAACAGAGAATAGCAAGTTATGTTATAGCCCTTTTAATATCCTCGACTCCCATTGTTGTGGCTTTTTTTAACAAAATCATCTTTGGAATGAAGGTAGGTTTTATAAAGTTTGGAGGAATTCTCGTTGGAACAGCCGGGGTTGCGTTTTTACTCTATGATGGGAGTTCCATCCTGACAAGTATAAATTATTACAGTGGTATTGCACTCCTTGGCGTTTTATCCTGGGGATTGGCAACCTCGCTGGGTCATCGGATGCCGGTTTATAGAGACAGTTTTGTTAATAGCGGCTTACAGATGTTATTTGCTGGAATTGTATCGATGATTTTTTCAAGTATAAATTATGTATCGATAGGTGATATTATTCCGGAGGTAACACTGCAGTCCCTAATAGGGGTAGCATATTTATCAATAATTGGTTCCCTGGCCTTCAATGCATATACATATCTTATCCGAAATCAACCCTCAATCAGAGTTGTAAGCTATGCATTTGTTAATCCAGTTATTGCTGTTTTTATTGGAGTGTTTCTTGGCCAGGAAGATATTGTTCCATATTTCTTTATTGGATTACCCCTGATTTTCTT
>CAZFGQ010000080.1:0-11636 GCA_964518675.1 uncultured Spirochaetota bacterium | reverse complement strand
TGCTATCCATGCTTCGCAAGCAAAAGCTTTGCAAGCGTCTAATAATTTCTGACGGTCATTCTTTCCTTTTTGATAAGAAAATATGTTTACTGCGGTATACTCTTTTTTAATATTCCTCGTTCTGGACTTGACAGTGATACCAAGGCGCTGCTTTGTTGATGGATTATAGGCTATAATATCAATCCCTGTGTGATCAACAAGTATTACTTCAAACCCCGACCTGGATAGCCAATTACAAATCAGGTTTTCACCAAAGTTACCTATTATCTTTTGGTGTCTTGAACTCTTATTTATTGACATCTTCTATATACCACTTTAAGGTATGGAAGAATTATAAACAATGTCTCTTGGCTTTACGAAGTGCGATGTATTAGTGCAAAAATAATTAACAATACAGCATATGCTATCCCCCGTTTTTCCACTTTATGAGTTCTGATACTTTCGTATCAACATATTCAGCAAATTCCCGAATTATTTGGAAAGTCAGAAGTACATCAACGTGGCTTTTCTGAATTGAATCCCCCTTTTTATATGCATGTTGCACATTGCGTTTAGCCATGCGCTTGAGAAATACGCGATCAATTTGGGCTTTATTGTGTTCGATTTTGTGACGCTCCTGGAGAGTGGCATAAATGAACTTCCCGTGTTTACACTCTAGTAGGTCAATTCCTGTTCTTTGGATAAAACTATCCCATGTGCTACCACCCATTTCTAAATGTCCAAAATGGCTTTTGAGAACTGAACTAAGGTAAAAGTCAAGGTCTCCAATCATTCGGCTGAGAGTAATACCATAGAGGAAACCTAATAATGTGTTCTTCTGAGCGAGAATTGTTTCCACAGGAAGCTCTGGATACCAAATAATTGTCTTTTCACCTAAAACCATAAAGCGGTGTATTTGTTTCCATTCAATCTTCGAGCCTGTGATAACCTTACTAAACGCTCGCTGGAGTTCTGTATTTTCAAGAACCATTATATACAACTCAAGTGCCCCAGTAAGATGTGCATATCTGAAAAAAGCTGCATCAAGGTCTTTCATTAAGGTCTTCAGTTCACGTGTCATAGTAATTCATCCTCAAAATTTGCATCAATATCAATTACCCTCAGTTTTACAACTTTACATGCTCTTAATCTTCAAATCCGGGTGTTTAGTATTGTATCACAATTGCAAAAATTAGCTACATATTTGTCTTTCAGAGGTAGAAAGTTTTAACCAAATAACCTCGAACTGATCGAACTTAAACTGCTTTAATTGTATTACACAAGAGTAAAACAATCCTCCTTCCTGGGGTTGGAACTTCCTGTTCCAACCCCAAAAACAACCCCCCATCTTACACGGATGGAGGATGGAGGGAGTTTAGGAAAAGAGTTTTCTCGATTAGTACAAAGCATGCAGTTAAAACGGTTTTTAAATCTCGTTTGGGAGGGTGTATACTGGTTTTTAGATTACTTTTTATCGGTATAAATTAAAATGAAGACTCGGGTTGTTATTCATTTTCTCAAATCTATACATTCACATCTTCCTCCGGGAGCCTATATCTGTTAATAAGAGTTTTTATTGCTTTTCTATCTCCCTCACTTTTATATATTCTTTTTACCTTCTCTAGAATTTTATTTAATTCATCATCTATATCTATTTCTACTAATGGAGCGAGAATGTAATCTGGGTTAACTTTGAGCACCTCAATTATTTCAATCAAAGTTTTTATAGAGGGCAGATAATTCCCGGTTTCGTAATTCCGAAGAGTACCCGGGTCTTTATTTAGTATTTTTGCAAGCTCTTTAGTACTGAGTCCGGAGTTTTCTCTTGCTTCTTTTAGTCTTGCTCCAAAAGCTTTCATTTTTTCTTTTGTTACAGGCATAGCAGTAATTCCTCTTTCAACCTGAATGAATTATACTTCCTCGCGGATAAAAAAATCAACAGAGTAAACGTATTTTATTAGAAAATCATTGAATATATACGCATAATATTATATTATGTTTTATAATGTACGTATATTGTGAATACCTAACAAATGCAGGGCTCAATAAATAGAAAAGGAATACAGTGTCTAAATACAGAGGGGTTCAGAAGAAAGGGCATCTGTACTATGGGTATGTGTACTACAAAAACAAGGTTTACTGGAGCAGGGGTTTTACCACCGCTAAGGAAGCCTCTCTGTGGCGAGCAAAAATCAAAACTGAACTAACCGGCAATACTTATGTAGAGAAGGTTAAAACTACTTTAGGAGAGTTCATTGATCAATATCTTAAAGATTACGCAAAGCCAAATCTCAGAGCAGGCACGGTTAAAAACAATAAGAGCATGTTAGAGCTCTATATAGTGCCTGAGCTGGGGCATATCAAGATCCAGGAATTAAAACCTCTTCATATTCAAAAACTTCAAAACAAACTACTTAAAACAAAATCAACGATCTATGTTTTCAACATCATGCGGTTACTCAGGCAGGTATTAAACATTGCGGTCAAATGGGAAGTAATTCCCTCCAATCCCTCTCTGAAGATTGACCTGCCAAGGACGGGGAGAAGAGATTACAAAATCCTTACCCTTGAACAGCTTATTTATATACTCAACCATGTTGATAAACGGGATAGAGCAATCATTGGACTTGCTGCATTTGCCGGCTTGAGGAGAGGGGAGATATTTGGTCTTCAATGGGAAGATATTGACCTCAAACAAAAAACTATTAATCTTCAGAGGCAGTATTTTCTTGGGAAAGTTGCGCCCTTAAAGACAGAAAGTAGTAAAACAGAGCTACCTATCTGTAAAAAACTTGCCCTTATTTTAGCAGAATGGAAGCTTGCAAGTGGGGCGCCGAAATGGGTATTTCCCGGAAAAGGGAATAAACCTCTTTACCCTGACACATGGGTTGCAAAACACTTCAGAAAAATAATAAAATATAACAACCTTCCTCCAATAAGATTCCATGATCTGAGGCATACTTTTGTAAGTGTATTAATTGGAGAGGGGATACCTACTGCCGATGTACAGAGGCTTGCACGCCATGCCTCATATCAAACAACCATTGATATTTATCATCATTTACTACCGGGGGAGTTAAGAAAAGGGGTAAATAAAATAGATTTACTGCTTCAATCCATAGAAGAAAAGGCCGATTCTATACTCCAACAAAAATAAAACCTCCTGACTCAAAACGAGACAGGAGACCAGATTCTGTAAATCATTGAATCAGCACAAATAAAAAACCCGGGCTTTTAACCCGGGTTTATAAATCCTGAGCGGGAAAGGGGACTTGAACCCCCGACATTCAGCTTGGGAAGCTGACGTTCTACCCCTGAACTATTCCCGCATTCATTTATATTATATAATCCACTGTAGTATCCAGTCAATTAAAAAATATTTTTCTTTTAAATGGATCCAAATTGTGATATGTTTATTTACCTGAAACCCCGAGGGGTACCTGGTAGTATGGTTACCTATTACCAGAGATTATAAAAAAGCTGAACTCTAAATAATCCGTATTAGAACGACTAAATTTCAAAATGGGGGAAGGTATGAAAAAGATAACATTGCTCATTTTAACTGTGGTCATAACAATAATCCCTTTACTCGGTTGTACACAGTACTACATCGAAAAAACAATCGATGATTGGGAAAAAGCAATAAATAACGGTGATGATGATGCACTTGATGATCTTTCAAGCCCAGATAGTGATTTTTGGGTTACATGGACTGCTAAAGATCTAATAGATATATATTTTTCAGGTTTTACACCAGTACACTATTATAATCTTAATACATCGATAGACAATCCTTATGCAGATGTTTTTGCTGATGCCACATATGCTGGTGTCCAAGTCACCGGAGGGGTATGGTTTGTCTTAAAAAAAGAAGAAACCCTTTTAAGCTTTATTTTTCCAGATTGGAAAATTTACAGGTACTATGATTCCCATGACCCCGATACAGGAGAGTGGTCAGAGCCAGTCTGGAGAAAACCCTAGCTAATCAGTCCCTCGCCCTCTATCTCAGCAACAAGTGCTGAAAACAGCGTAACAACATCCTGATTGGCTTTATAAAGCCTCTTGGCAAGTATCTGGGCAATCTGCCTGGTAACTTTCAGAGCTATATAGGGTTCTTCCTCCCCAAAGTTTAAAAACTTTTTCCTTGTTGTTACGAGAAACTTGCTATCGACCTCTGCAACCACTGTAGCTGAACGTTTATCATTTAAAAGAAGCCCTATCTCACCAAAAAATACATGTTGATCTGCACTCAACAGCACAACCGTATAAGGCTCGTTTTGAAGTGTATTTTTTAGGATACGTACACAGCCCTCTTTTATTATGTAAAGCTCATCTCCCTCCTCACCTTCCCTGATGATTACATCCCCTTTCTTTGCCTTTCTTTCTACAAATAGCCTCTCTATTTTTCTCAGCACTTCCTCATCATCTCTGAAATTCTGAAAAAGAACAATATTCCTTAGAATCTGAATATTCTCTGTCTCTTTCTCTAATTTTTCAGGCTGCATATTCTCCCCTTCGGATTGTTATCGCAAGAGAATTCTTCTTTACAATGTAATCATCACCTGGATTCAAAACAGGTTTGTTGGGCACAAGCTGTTTTACCTTTTGTAAATTCTCTACGAGCTTTGAAATATCAGGAGTTTTCTGAGCTTCAGCAAGAGCCTCCTTTTTGCGGAGGTATATCTTACCGGTATTCTCAAGAAGGCCTATTAGAATCTCACCTGTGGTTTTTCTGAAATAATCGTAAAGTTCACCAAATGTTTTCCCTATATACTCATCGGGAAAACGCTTTGTCAACAAACCTCTCCTCTCGGGTTTTAGAAGCTCGGTCGCAATGTGGGATATCCCCGAAGCACTCGCAGCATTCGCTATCAGAACCCTGCTCAGCTCCCTGGTCAGAATAATTTCATCACAATTGGCAAGCTTCAAATATTTTTCGTATTTCTCATCTATTATTTCGGCACAGGTATAGAGGTTCTTGTTCATTGAATCCAGTGTAATCACTGTCATAACCGTTCTAGAATCCACTTCCTGAGCGCTGAATTTCCTGCTGGAATCAGCCAGCACAAGCGCTCCCGAAGCATTCTTAACATTAGCCCTCTGCAGGACCTTTTCATCTATATAATCACCCTTTATAAACTTTATATATTTGAACTTGGGAATAGATCGGATGTGATCGATTTCTTCAGGTTCAGCATCATTAACAAGAACAATATCCGAAGGCTTCAGATTGGGATTTGCCCTTAAAATATTCTCGAGTATATTCTCAAGCTCACTCTTCCAACCACAGATTATAAAGTGCCCCTTCTTTTTATCCATCACAATAAGCCCCCCTCTTGCCTTAATCTGTTTATCAACCAGAAAAGAGGCAATTCTACCAGTAACTATACCCATGGTGGCGATTCCGAGGATCATTATTATTATCCCAAGCATCCGGCCACCGATCGTCACGGGATACCTGTCTCCATATCCAACAGTCGTTATCGTGACAATAGTCCACCAGAGTGTATCCCATATTGATTTAAATCCTTCATTTATCTTAACTTCAAATAGAAATGCACCTGTTGCGCAAAGAAGCAGCAAACTCATTATAATAAAGAAAACTACTATTATGTTGTTATCTTTAATAATTTCTATTATATCAGAAAGCCTGAATCTCCTTCTTTTTCTCTTTATATGCTTAGTTCTATGCTCTCTCTTTTTCTCATCCCCCTTGCCACTCGACTCCTGGTGTAGAGCTTCCTCTAACTTAAAAACAGGTTCCCCGGGAACAAAGGCGCCTTTTTTCTCTTCTTTTAGCCCTTCCTTCTTCTTTTTTATAACAAAAAACTTAATCCCGGGGGCTCTGAGCTCAGGGATCTTAAACCTCTCAATATTTTTGAATGCCTTAAACCGATTAAAAAAATCGGATCTCATTTATCCCCTTACCCATCTCAGTTTTCTTTAAGTTACATAACTAATTAAAGAAATCATCAAAATCTGATTCTCTTTATTCACAATAACGGCATTTTCATGTGTACTTATAACAGGTTTAAAAAAACAACAGCCTTCAGATATTTATCCGGATGTTCGGAATTATCATCAATAATCAATATATCCCTCAAAAACTCAAAAAGCCTGACCAAATGCTAATCCAGCCGAAATAAAATAGTACCAGCGCTCACTGGAGAGACCTGAGGTACTCTCTATGAATGTCAAATGATTCCCTCAGTGCATTGGTAACGTTTACCTGAAGTTTGTATAGTTTTTCATACCTTTCAACATATTCTTTCCTTGGTTCTCTCAAGGTCTCATTCCTTGTTTTCACAAAAGAATCTGTGATTTCAGATATCTTCACTTTATCACCATTATAATTTAGATAACACCACAGGGCCTGAATTGCGGCACCATAGCTTGCCGCCTCATCGATCTCCATTGTTACAGTAGGAGTATTAAAAATATCGGCCGCTATTTGTTGCCAGACTGTGCTTTTACTCCCGCCACCTGTAAGCCTTATATCAAAAGGTTTTATTCCCTCTTTCTTCATACTCTCAAGTCCATACCTGATTCCCAGAGTTGCTCCTTCCATTGCTGCTCTTGCCAGATGTGAACCTTTCATTGTAAACTCATTGATCCCGAAGAAAACGCCAGTGGCGGATGGCAGATTCGGAGTTCGCTCACCCACAAAATATGGTAAGAGTATAAGACCATCACAACCTGGCGGTGCTGATTCTACAAATTTTTCAAGGCCTGTATTATCAAGCTCGAAAAGCCTTTTAACAAGCTCTGTTGCAACGGTAACATTCATTGTACATGCAAGGGGTAGCCATCCTCCCGTGCTATCGCAGAATGCAGCAAACTCCCCTTTGGAATCCACCACCGGGAAATCTGAATATGCGTAAACTGTACCTGAAGTACCCAGACTGACGGTAACAACTCCCGGCTTTGTATTGCCCGTACCAATTGCTCCCATCATATTATCTCCACCCCCCGAACTAACTATCACCCTAGCATCTGACGGTAGACCTAAATCCTCCAGAACCTCACTTCGTACAATTCCACACGGCTCAACGCTCTCAATTAAAGTCGGGAGGCATTCCATCAAATCTCGCTCATCATCAACAGCCTTCAATACCTCTTCTGACCACTTTCTTCCTCTTACATCAAAATACGCGGTCCCAGATGCGTCTCCACATTCAGCCCTCTTTTCACCGGTAAGGTAAAAATTAATATAATCGTGAGGCAAAAGAATTGTTTTAAGCTTCTTATAATTTTCAGGTTCATTCTCTTTTAGCCAGAGGACCTTGGGTAACGTATAACCGGGTAAGATAGCATTTCCGATTAATTTCAGAACCTTCTCCAGTCCACCAAGTTTCTCTGTTAAAGTCCTGCACTGAGCCTCAGTTGTGGTATCGTTCCACAACTTCGCATTTCTTATTACTCGATCTTTCTCATCCAGTGGGACAAGTCCATGTTGCTGTCCAGAGATTCCTATACCTCTTATTTCTTCTCTCTTAACACCCGATTTTTCAACGATCTCTCCAACAGTTTTCCTAACTGCATCCACCCAATCCTGTGGATTCTGTTCTCTTGTGCCATCAGGTTTCTCAATTAATGGATAATCAGCCCTTGATGAATAAACAACACACCCATCCCTGGCGTCCATAATAATTGATTTAGTTCCCTGCGTTCCAACATCAACCCCGATAAAAAAACCTTCTGCTTTGAATAACGCCATCTCAGAATCCTCCTCTCAAATGATCCAAATTATAAACAAGAGCAATAAAACAAATCAACGGGTAACAAGGAATATTACAACTTAATTTTCCTTGCAATTTGGATTAATTACTTTTATTTTTAATGAAATTTCTAAATATTTCAACTTATTATAACTATCACGGATATTAAGATTCTAGAAAAATAAAAGCTAAATATAAAAGTATTGACAAAATTAAAATCTATCAAACCAAGATGGTCAAATAGTTAGTTACGATAATTGTGAGGGCAAAATGGAAACTTTAGAGGTCGAGGACTCCTTCGAAGAGTTCAGAAAACAGATATTTGATCTTACGACAATGCTTGAAATTGGCAAAACTCTTAACGCTTCCCTCTCCCTCACAGACGTTATGGATATTATCATTCTGACATGCAAGGGACACTTTCATGCTTCTGAGGCTATAATTCTGCTATCTGAAGATGAAAACAGCCATCAATATACCACTCGAAGAGCAAGTATAGATGAAAAGCTGGTAATAAGTGATCTTAAACTCATCAACTTTATCAAAGATAAAGAAGGCATAATAGAAATAGAAGAACTCAAAAAACTCAGTGGATTCGAAAAAATCTATGAATATCTTTCAACAAAGAAAATAGTTTTACTGGTACCGATGCGATTCCGGGGAAGAATTAACGGAATTCTTTGTTTGCATGAAAAGGAAGCTGAGTTTGGCCCAAGATACACAGAAGAGGAAAAAAGATACCTTGATATTATTGCCGGTTTTGCTTCAGTTGCTATAGAAAATGCAAAACTCTACGAGATGGCAACAACGGATCGAAAAACAAAACTCTACAACCATGGATACTTCCAGAATAAATTGATTGAAGAAATAGACAGGGCAGAAAGATACCATACAGACCTCTCTTTGTTGATGCTCGATCTGGATCATTTCAAAAAAATAAACGATACTTATGGACATATGTTTGGAGATGAAGTACTGATAAAAACGGCAAAAACCATAAAACAACAGCTCAGGGAGTTTGACATACCGGCAAGATTTGGAGGAGAAGAGTTTGCAGTAATCTTACCTGAAACAAAGGTTAATGAGGCAAAAATAGTTGCAGAGCGTCTGAGAAAATCCATCTCATTACAGGATTTTAACGCTGAGGGGGAAAAGGTGAGGGTTACTGTAAGTATAGGTATAGCAGGATTCATTCATGATAGTGAAATGACAGAAGACATACTGATTGAACAAGCCGATAAAGCACTCTATCATGCAAAGCAAACTGGCAGAAACAGGGTGTGTATATATGGCGAGAAATAATAAAACCCTCTCAATTTCTTGAGAGGGTATTTAATAATAATGATAAAATAAACAATTATTAAATAAAAACTACTCTTCATCCTCCCAGTGAATACATTCAACAGGGCAGGAATCAATCGCTTCCTGAATTTCTTCCTCTGAGGCACCTTCTGGATTATAAACCTCAGCAACATTGTCGTCATTCATTCTGAAAACGTCAGGGCAGCTATCCGCACAGGCACCACATCCAATGCATTCATCCTGATCAATGTATACACCTCTAGCCATGGCAAATCTCCTTATATAGTTTGGTTTTCGGAATAATAATGTTTTCACAATTAAAAAGTCAATACTTCATTCTGAATTTTTTAATAAATTTTTAACAAAAAATACTCTTTTAAATATTTTCATACAATAGATAATAAAAATAGCAAACAAAGGAAATAAAATTAGTCCCAATTTTATGTTTCTGATAACAAATGATGAGTACATAATTATCGAGCCGAATATAAACAATATATAGATAAGTATAAGAGAAGCTCTTGCAAGTCCTTTTAGGATACGAATTATTCCTTTATTTAAAATAGCCCTGTAAATAAAATAGCAGATCAATACACCTGCCATAATAATAAACAGAACTGAATACAATTTTTTATTTGTTTGAACAAGATAATAAAATAGATATACGGTACCACCAGTAAAACCCAGTACCAGGATGGATATAGACAAAAATACCAAAATATTCTTTATCGATCTTGCAAATTGCTTTAAGTTCAACATTTCAGATTTAATTTATTTATGAATATTAAAAACTACAATAAAATAACTAAATTTACTTTTACACTTAAGAACCATTTCTATTATCTTACTCTGAACCATATTAACTATTGTAACCGAGTATTATGAAAAGAGTTAAAAAACTCAACGACAATAATATTGAAAAGCCACTTCAGATAATGTTCCTTGGAACCTCTTCTGATGCCGGAAAAACCATTATTGCAGCAGGATTCTGCAGAATACTAAAAAACCTCGGCTACAGGGTATGCCCCTTCAAAGCACAGAACATGGCTTTAAACTCCTATGTTACAATGAATGGAGATGAAATGGGCCGCTCCCAGGCTCTCCAGGCCCTCGCATGCGGTATCCTACCATCATCCGATATGAATCCGATATTAATCAAACCTTCATCTGATATGAAGTCACAGATAATACTTCAGGGAAAGGTGCTTAACAGTTTTACAGCACAACAGTATTACGAGAACATCTCCACTATTTTACCAAAAGTAATTGAAAGCTATAACAGACTTAAAAAAAATTACAATGCCATCATCATCGAGGGTGCAGGCAGTGCAGCAGAACTGAACCTGAAAAACCGCGACATAGTTAACATGAGAATGGCAAGGATTGCCGGCGCACCGGCTGTCCTGATTGCGGACATCGATCGAGGCGGTATTTTTGCCTCAATATACGGAACCATAAAACTACTAAGCAGAAAAGAAAGAAGACATATAATCGGAATAATAATCAACAAGTTCAGGGGAGATATATCTATTTTTCAGGAAGGTGTTAACATTATAGAAAGAATTACACGTAAAAAAGTTTTTGGAATCCTTCCATATTTACCCGATCTGCATCTGCCTGAAGAGGACAGTGTGGCATTGTGTAAAAGAGTTAGGGGTCTTCCAAAACCCAATGCCTTGATTCAAATAGGGGTAATAAGGCTCCCATACATATCAAACTATACAGATTTTGACCCTCTTGAACTTGAGGAGGATGTTTCCCTCACATATATTAACACACCGCAGGACATCTTTGGAAAAAATGCCATAATAATACCCGGGACAAAAAGTACAATTGCGGATCTAAAATGGCTCAGAGAAAACGGTTTTGTGAAATCGCTTATCAGGTACGTGAAAAACGGGGGTATTGTGTTCGGAATATGCGGTGGATACCAGATGCTTGGAATAAGCGTAAGCGATCCACATAAGATAGAAAGCAGTGCAGAAAAAGAAGACGGAATTGGGCTTTTTCCCATAACCACAATTCTCGAAAAGAACAAAAAACTTGAAAATGTGAAAGCCCAGATAATCCAGAGTACATTTAATTTTATCTCAAAAGAAATTGGTAAAAAGTTTGATAAAGAAACAATCACGGGATATGAAATACATATGGGCAAAACAGAGTTTCAAAAGAAGCTAACACCACTTTTCCTTGTCGTTGAAAGCAATGGGAAAAAGACGAAGAGAGAGGACGGATGTCTGACAAATTATGGAAAGGGAAAGGTATTCGGAACATATATACATGGAATTTTTGAGAATGATTCTTTCAGAGAAATATTTCTCCGATTTCTTGGATATCGAAAATCATCTACCCTAAGATATAAAGAAACCCTAAATAAACACCTCGATAATCTTGCCGACTTTATATTATCTCACATCGATATAAACTCCATTATAAAAAATGCAGAAGAATTTAATACAAAGATAAAAGGAGTAATATACTAATTAATAATTAATTTAAGAATAAAGTCGCTTAAATTAAAAATTATAATTCTTTGACTCTTGACAAAATACTGAGTTTCTGTTAAAATAAGGCGAAACTGGTTTTCATTATCTTGCTAAATTTGATTTTATTATGTTATTAAAACCACATCTAAAG
>CAZFGQ010000079.1:0-11642 GCA_964518675.1 uncultured Spirochaetota bacterium | reverse complement strand
ATATCCCGAGGAGGTTGTAAATTTTTATATAAACTAAAACTCGAAATTCGTTCTATTATATAAGGACCAATTAAATGATCGTTTCATACCAAGATTATTAATTGTCTATCCCAAAATATATTAAGTTGAGTAAATATCGCATTTTAATAGCGAAAATTTTTGTAGAATTAAGCTTATTTTGAGCCATTATATATTATGTATTATTTGTTGTCAAGTTTTTTGTGAAAAAATATAATGCTGTAAATCAAGTAATATATGTAGATATTATCAATAATTAAAATTAGGATTATTTAATGTTTCAACAATAATTAATTATATTGACAATTATTTGCTCATTAATGTATAATTATGCTAAATATTAGGTCAAAGGAGAGCCAAAATAAGTATAAAAGGACTGAGCCACATCGATAATTCTGCCAGAAATAAAAATATCATTCTCAACATAATCAGAGAGCAGGGTCCTATCTCCCGCAGGGATATTGCAGGGAAATCTAACCTCAGTATCGCTACAACGAAAAGGCTGATAGAAGATCTTATTGATGAAGGTCTTGTTTATGAGCATGGTACTGCGGAAACTAAAAGAGGCAGAAAACCCGCTTTTTTAAATTTAAATCCAGATTACGGATATTCCATCGGGACAGTTATTACACCCCATTGCCTTGAGTTTGTGGGGATCAATTTTGCAGGCGAGATATTGCAAAGAAAAATTGTTAGACCTGAAAATATTGGTATTGAAGAGACGATAAAAAAGATTACAGATGAAATTAATCAAATAGAAAAATTAAAAGATTTTACAGGGAGAAGACTCCTCGGAATTGGAGTCGGTATCTCTGGGCTTGTTGATACAAAAAATGGGATGGTACTTTATTGTCCAAATATCAGTGGATGGGAGAATATCCCTCTTGGAGGAGAATTACAGAAGAGGCTTGGAGCCCAGGTAATAATCGATGATACTGTCAGGTGTATGGCTTTGTCTGAGGCGAGGTATGGCTCCGCCAGAGCTCTTTCAAACTTTCTTTACATATACATTGGGGATGGTGTTGGAGCAGGTATAATGCTCGATGGGAGGTTTTACAGGGGGAAGCACGGAATAGCTGGAGAGTTCGGCCATATAACGGTTAAACAGAATGGGCCACAGTGTAACTGTGGAAACCGTGGTTGTCTGGAGGCATCAGTTTCAATGAACCACATAATAAATAGAGAAGCTGTCGAAGGAGACAAACTTTCAAATATGGTGATAAGCGAAGTTGGGCAGGACATTGGAACAGGTATTGCAGATCTCATAAATATTTTTGACCCGGGTGTGATTGTTCTGGGAGGAGAGGTTGTGGAAGCATTTGGTGATCTTCTAATAGATGAGGTTAAAAGAACCGTTGTATTAAAATCACTCCATCCCATTTCCTCGCGGACGAAAATTATTAAAAATCTGGTTAAGGATTTTAGTGCGGCGATCGGGGCTGCCACACTTGCAATAGAGAAGTTTTTGAACACCAGTATTATTAATATCAATTAAAAGGGGGATGATTGAAGCCTTTAAAGAACTTGCACCGATCTGTGAAAGGGAGGGTGTTACCCTTCTTCTTGAGCCATTTAATACACGCGTTGATCATCCTGATTATTTCCTGGATGACCCTTATGTAGCCCTCGATGTTGTAAAAAGTGTAGGGAGTCCAAATGTAAAGATACTTTTTGATATTTACCATATGCAGATAATGTCGGGAAATATAACTGATTTTATAAGGAGCAATATTAAATATATAGGACATTTCCATATAGCAGGAGTTCCCGGAAGACACGAACCGGTGGAGAATGAGCTGAATTACAGCTACATATTGAAGGTCATTGATGAATGTGGATACGGTGGTTATATTGGCCTTGAATACTGGCCAAGCATTGAGGATGCAGAATCCCTCAGAAAAACTAAGGAATATTTCCGGTTGTAAGGTTTGTTGATTGTCAGCAGTTATCGGACTAATTCAACTGCTCTGTATCACACATGTATAATTTGGATAATTGAGCTATTTGGCCTTTTTCACCTTTTATTCCGCCTCACCTTCCTCAGGATTGAATTAAAGAAATTATACTACATTTTCGAAAGTTTCAAATAATCAAAAAATCTATTTTTTATTTTTATCAGGATTCCAAATACAGATATATGCAAAAAAATCACCGATAGTTGTACCCCAACCGGGTTTTTTGTGTCATCTTAATAGGGTGCTTTAAAGAAATTCATTGAAAGGCAGTAAAATGAGAAATATTGGAGCTGGATCGAGTGGTCAGAGGATAACGCCAAAATTGATGGTGGGTGTTCTGGCTTTCCTATTTGTGGCGGTGATGCTTATTTCGAGCATATTCATCGTCGATCAGAAAGAGGAGGGAGTTGTTCTGCGGTTTGGAAAGTTCAACAGGCTTGTTGAGCCCGGGCTTCACTTTAAGCTTCCGTTTGGTATTGAACGTAAATACAGAGTTCCAACCCAGATGGTTTTAAAAGAGGAGTTTGGTTTCAGGACGGTAAAAGCTGGAATAACCACAATCTATGAGGAAAGGGATTTTCCCAATGAATCCATAATGCTCACAGGAGATTTAAATATTGTGGATGTTGAATGGATCATTCAGTACAGAATTAATGATCCTGTTAAATGGCTTTTTGAGGTTGAGAATCCCAGAAAAACAATCAGAGATATATCGCAATCTGTGATAAACCTTCTTATCGGTGATAGGGCTATTCTCGATGTAATAGGTGCGGAAAGGGCTAATATCGAAACCCAGGGTCAGGAAATGATGAATTATCTTTTCGACAGATATGGCATAGGAATAAGAATCACAACTGTGAAACTTCAAAATATTGTTCCTCCAAAGGGTTCAGTACAGGCTGCCTTCGAGGATGTTAATAAGGCCATACAGGACAGGAGTGGATTGATCAATGAAGGTAAGCAGGCCTATAATGAGGCGATCCCGAAGGCCAAAGGGGAGGCCGAGCAGCTGGTTCAACAGGCCGAGGGGTATGCAATTGAGCGTGTCAACAGAGCAGAGGGTGATGTGGCCAGGTTTTTGAATGTGTTGAGCGAATACAGAAAAAATCCAGAAGTTACGAGAACACGACTTTACTATGAAATGTTTGAAGAGGTCTTTAAGGAGAAAGAGGGGACTGATCTGGTTGATAAAAACCTGAGCAACTTTGTTCCGTTTAAGGCCTTAACTCCTGGAGGCCTGGGTGCTGAAACGGGAGGTGCAAGATGAAAAAGCTTCTAATAATTCTTGGTATTGTTGTGGTGGCTGTGATACTTTTTCTTGCTCTTGGACCTCTTTACATATTAAAAGAAGGCGAACAGGTTGTTGTGGTCAGGTTTGGGAAGATAGTTCAGGTACACAGAGATGCAGGGTTGAAAACTAAAGTTCCGATGGTTGATAAGGTGAGAAAGTATTCCAAGAAAGTTTTATCGTGGGATGGTGAATCACAGAGATTGCCGACCCTAGAGAATCAATTCATATGGGTTGATACGACTGCAAGGTGGCGAATTGAAGATCCGAAAAAGTTCTACGAATCTGTTGGTACTATTACACAGGCTCAATCCAGACTTGATGATGTTATTGACTCGGGTGTGCGCAAAATAGTATCACGTAACTCTATCAGGGAAGCCGTCAGAAACTCAAATATAATTAATAGCATACAGAGAAAAGATGTGTATCAGGTTCAGACCGCCGATGAAGATACAGAGGATATTAAAGAATCAATAGCAATATTCTCCGAGATGGTATATGAGGATATAGAAAAGGGAAGAAGCCTTCTTTCTGAAGAAATGCTATCGGAAGCGAAGAAGATCACTCCTCAGTATGGTATTGAGCTTATAGATATAGTTATAAGGCAGATAAAGTACTCTGACGATCTTACAGAAAGCGTGTACAACAGGATGATAAAGGAACGAAGTCAGATAGCCCAGGCATTTCGTTCGGATGGAGAGGGCAAAAAGGCTGCCTGGATAGGGAAGATGGAACGTGAGCTTCGTTCGATAAGATCCAGTGCTTACAGGCAATCCGAGAGGATTAAAGGTGAGGCGGATCAAAAAGCGGCTGCTATTTATGCCGATGCCTACAGAAGAGACCCTGAGTTTTACTCATTCTGGAAAGCCATTGAATCTTACAGAAAGTTACTGCCGAAGTTTAACAAAACTCTATCAACAGATGCTGAGTATTTCAGGTATCTGTATAATTCAAAGGGGAAATAACAAAAATTAAAGGTTCAGACAAAAGTCGATTTTACACATTCAATCATTATCCTGAGGCCAGCACGGAGGCGGGTGTAGTTACTGTACATTTTATTTAATTCTTCCAGAACCCTGTTTTTAAACTCTTCTACCGAACTGAAGCTTTCGGGATCCATGTTTTCTATCATTTGTTTAAATGATTTTATTGCCTCTATTTCTGCACAGTAAGTTGCAAGATTCTCTTTCAGCACATACCCTTCGGGATTTACGTGGGTTTCGGGGTATTTTTTCTTAAACTCTTCTTTTTCCCTTTGAATTTCTTCTATCAGCACATTTGCCTTGTTAATTAATCTGTTTTTATACTTATTGATTTTTTCTTTCATCATAATTTCCCAAAGAAATTTTGCTATTAAAGATATAATTTTAAGTAAAATATCTCAAACTTCAAGTCAAAAGTTTTGTTATTTATTTTATTATTGAATTATAGGATAATTTTTTGCTATTTTCTATCAAAAATGATTAGGAAAATAATTAGTCCAGTTGATTAGTTTTGGTGTAATTAAATGAAAAATATATTTTCTAAAATCAGGGGGAGAGAGCACGGCTAATTCAGGATAAAAGTTTAAAAAGTTATATTTTCAGAATGCATATTCAATTCCACCTGAGAGATTCAAACTCCATCCACTCTCCCGCGGATCATTAGCCCGTTTAACGGCACCTGTGCCTTTAATTACCAGGAAAAAATTATTGTTAAGTGTGTAATCGGCTCTGAATGATGAACCGGCTGTGAATATTTTTAATGTTTCACCGGTCGGATTGCCCTGCTCATTTAATGCATCCCTGCCGAAATAGGGCTCATATCCAACGTATGGAGATGCCTGGAGGTTTATCCTTCTATTGGGAGACCATCCAATCTCGCCTTCAACTAATATAGTAAGTTTGCTTTCGCTGTTTTCATCAAGATATCCCGCTGTTGATACATACCTGTTTGCATTAGAAGAAAGCAAGGAAATGGTGGTATTAATGCTATAGTCCGAAAAATATCCTAGCAGGCCATTTACCTCAAAGTTTATATCTACAGAATAGTCATTTCTTTTATTTCCGGTGATGTTTCCTGTAGAATCGTATACTGGATATTCAAAAAAGCTTTCTACTCCTCCTTTCAGTGATATTTTGTATCCCCGCCAGATTGAAGGGCTGTATTCCATACCCAATTCTCCTTCATGAAAAATGGAATCCTCGTAATAATTGGGTTGGTTGAGATAATAGCCCCTGTATATAAAAAATGGCTGAACTTTTTTTCTACCTCTTTTTATATAATAGCCAGCTTCCCAGTAGGGTCGAAGGTATTCAGAATAGTTACCTGTGCCTGCGAATGATGAATCGACCCCTCCTCCAATTTTAATTCTTTTGTTTTCTAACGGAATTGCGATTTCAATTGAAGTGTTCTCGAAATCGTCGAGTTCTTCAATTCCAAAAAAATAGTAAAAAACACTTATACTCGAGTTTAACGAAAAATAACCACCATTAAAAGATGGGGTTCTCCATCCCAATAAGCCACTTGCTTCAATCCCTCCCAATGTTTCAGGTTTACTACCATTCTGTGCATAGGTAGTATTGGTGCCGTACAGTCCGAAAACTATCGTGGGCGGATAACCATCTGCTAGAAGGTAGCTGAAAGTGATGGTAAAAAATAGAACAGCAAGACTCAAAATCTTAAAAATACATTTTAAAGTCTTCATACCTTGATCTCCGTATGATTTTTATGAGTTAGAGTAAACCAGTATCCTTTTGCTTATCAAGGCTAAATCCGGGTATTTCATACATATATGCACCTTTTTTATTTTTTTAAACCGACCAGGAGTTTCACCATGCAATCAGAACAAAATATCATTTTTGTGAATCTTTATTGATTTATATAGAGTATTTTTTCGCTAAGCTCTTCAGCGCTATTAATATCGGGTAATGTTGCTATTATACGCTCGGCCATCTTCTCCGGAGGGATGTGTAACCTTCGCCCCTCGATAAGTGTTTCAATAATTCCGGTAAAATCCTCGCCTTTAAGGGATGATTCAAGTACGGCCTCTATGAGTTTCAGGCTTTTCTCCCTGGAGAGTTTCCACCTGATCAAAGAAGCATACAGATAGGTTGCACTTCTATAGTCCCTCCACCTTTTTTGACAGGCTTCTACTATTGTTTTTATTTCCTCTTCAGAGATTCCAATTGAGAGGAGATTTGCCGTTCTGGCCCATGATGCTTCGTCTTTCAGTAATTTTTTTCCACCGTGGACTGATAGAAGTATAACTCTTGCCTTTTTCAGAAGCTGTATTTCATTTCTCAGCACCTGCAGAATTCTTTCACCCTCAGCCCCTTTAGCAATCCCTTCTCTAATACGTGGTTCAAGAAGATTTTCGGGAATTCCATCATCTATAGCGTTCCTTAGCTCTATTATTAGAGCTTCTTTGTGGCTCTCTGAGAGATATGAGTTTTGTATGATGAATTCTGTATTTTCAGAAAATGCAGTAACGGTAGAAAAGAAAAAACCGAGTAGGATTATTAAAAGTAAAAACCTCTGGGAGCACATATGGCATGAACCTGTATGGACTCCTCCGGTTGCGGTTTTCGTATTACCACTGGAGACAGTTATTGTTGCCCGGGAAGTTATTTTTTTACATTCTTTGGATTTGAATATCGGTTTTTTCATTCCTCACGCATCTTTTCTACAATAGTTTTTTTCTGCTAATTGCCTCAGGGTTTTCCTGGCAGATTGATGTCTGGTTCTGAATATTGTGATCCATCGGTATATGAACTACTCCACGGAGATGCATCACCGGGAATACATGAAAAGCCACTTTCAGATGCTCCCCTGTTTTGCTTTTTTACCCTTTCCCTGGCATGTTCGTGTACCTGAGCCATTGAAGCTGTCCGTATCTGTTCTCTCATGCGAGTTCGAATAATTTCACCCAGTTTTCCTTTTTTACCTTCTTGTTTCCAATCCTGTATATCCAAGAGCATATTTCTTATCCCATTAAGGGCAGTCCTTGCAACCACCCGCTCAGTATATCCCATAGATTCCATTTCAACTGCAGTTAATGCAATTTCAAGCGCAAGTTGTGCCTGTTCCATTGGCTCAAGATCAATACCCTCCTTCTTTCCAAGTGAAAGGGCAAGAGCAACTACCTCTGGATCAGCCTTTTCTGCTTCTTTCCACTCAAACTTTCTGGCTTCTTCTATTAAGATTGAAACCTCAGTTATGTCCCAGCCATTACTAATGAGAAGAGAGGAAAGCTCTTCAAAAAATGAAGCCTGACTGTGATTTGTGTTGTTCGTGTTTTCCTGGCTGAAGAGCAGTGGTGTTCCTATTGTTGAAAATAGAATAAATGTAAAAAGTAGAACCATTGATTTGATGATTACTTCTATTTTTTTATTCCGGGTTTTCTTCATTTCCGATGTTATTCTCATATTTCTCTCCTCAATGATTTTTAAATATGGAGTATGGAGTTTTTGCTCCCAAAGCCATCGTCTAGCTGTATGGGAGCATTGGGATCTGGTACCCATTTTGTACCGTCGATTATAAATTGATACTGGTATTCTTCACCCGGATGAAGCCTGATCTCGATCTCCCATATTCCATCACCATCCGGATCCTTCATTCTATCAACACTGGGATCCCATCCATTCCAATCTCCCACCACTGATACTTCTTTTGCTCCAGGAGCCTTGAAGTAGAGATGAATTGTAACTGTATTTTTATTTTCCTGATTTGACACTGGCCTTATGAATGAAAATATCAGGATAATTAAAAGCGCTGATATAACAAGACCTGTTAATGGTACTGTAATCCATTTAGGGGAATTCCACCATTCTTTTAAAAGGAGTTTTGATACTAACTTTTTTATAATTGGCTTGTTAATTGCTGCCTCTTTCTGTGCCTTTTTAATTGATTTTTCTATTTGTGTATAGAGGCTTTGTGGAGGTCGTTTCTGAAGTTTTTTTCCATTTATTAGAAATATTGTTCCTTCAAAAAGAGCGCAACATTTTTTGCACTCTTTTGCATGAATAAAAAAACTTTGAGACATTGTTTTTTCAGGGCTCACTTTCCCAGATATACCTTCTATTTCTTTAAGTTCTTTGAGCCATCTTGATTCAAGCCAACTTTTTAATTCTTTCTGGAACTCTCTGCAATTCATACTTCATACTCCTACTTAAATATACCAGGCTTGATAATTTCGGTTTCAATCTTTTAATCAAAATTTTTTCAAGAGTCAGAGCTCTGTTTGATTGACTGGTTTTAACTGGTTGCTGGTTTGCCATGTTTATTACCACGATTATTTGTTTGTCCATCCCTTATTAAAAAGTTGCTTTATAATTTCCTTTTTTGCTCTGTGCAGGCGTGTTTTTACAGTGCCTTCCGGTATATTCAGGATTTCAGCCACATCTGATGTTGATAATCCTTCGATATGCCTCAGTACAAAAACCTCTCTGTATTTTGGCTTAAGTGATATAATGGCCTTCTGGGCTATTTTTTCTCCTTCTTTTACCTCTAAAATCACAGATGGGTTCCTCGTTTCATTCTCTGGTGATGATCCCGGGAGACTGGTTTCAAACTGAAGCATTTCATTATCGCTTCTCCTCTTCTTTCGTTTTAGAAATGTTCTGATGCAGTTGATTGCAATTGTATATATCCATGGATAGAATCTTTGTCCAAGCCGGAAGCTTGTAAGAGATTTATAAACCCTTAAAAATATTTCCTGAACAGCATCTTCAGCATCCTCCGCATTGCCAAGTATTCTGTATGAGAGCGTGTAGAATATCGGAGCATATTTTTGCACGATAATAGAAAAGGATTCTTTATTACCCTGAAGTGTTTTTTGGATAGCAAGAATTTCATCTAAATCCGTATTATCAGGATTATTTGTGTTATTAATATTGTTACTGTGCCGATAATTTTCCCCGCTCAATTTTACTCCATCATATTTTTTGAAATAAGCCCTGCTTCTTAATCCTGTGGCCATTCTCTGAAATATACCACAAATTAACAGGAGAAAAAGTTAATATACACTAAAGACCCGAGGACCCCAAAGACCCCTCTCAACTATTTTTGAGAAGGGTCTCTACAGGCTTATTTTTTTCTATTCAGAAATTTGTAGACCATATTCCAGAGCTGATGTATCTATATCCAATCTAGTGGTTGCTCCACTTTCAACAACTATATCTGATTTAAAACCGAGAACTTCACCAAAAGTATCATCAGTATAACCCGCAATAACAAGATCATATGTTCCAGCTGCAAGGAGTGCCAGAACATACTTTTCTTCGGTGTCCATGGCACCGCTGGTTACGGCATTGGGGAATCTGGATTCACCATCAGCTGGATCGTCATCTTCTGTGGCACTCCAGGTTCCATCTTCATAGGCAAATATAATGATATCTGAATAATTAGAATTGTTTGTTATCGTACCGGTTATTTTACCTGCTTCATCATTTACGATCAGGCGAATTACTGGCTTTAAGATGTAAATTCCACTGGCTCCGGCCTTCACCACTGCCTTCCTGATATCAAAATCTGCTGTGACCTCTACTGTTCCGTTAACAGGGACGGTAAACTCTCCTGTTGCCTTGTATCCGGTTTCACCCCCGCTTGGAACAAATAACGCATCTTTTGTGTCGTCTGTGTATAAAATATAACAGCCAGGGTTAGAGGGGTTGGTTCCGTATTCCGGTATATCTAGCATGAAGCGAATCTGGGTATAATGGCCGGCGGGTAATGTAAGATCCCCTAACAAAGTAAAATTATCTCCACTCAACTCAAGAAGATTGTAGGCTTTAGGTCCATTAAACTCCTCAAATGTCCTCCATTCTCCATTAAGATTATACTGGATCTCATTAATGGTAATGTATACACCCTTGACATTTGAGGCGTCAATAGGAGCATCGGAAAGATTGAGTTTTAATGTACCTTCACCCTGGCTTAGGGTGCATCCCCAGAACCCCACCATTACTAATGCCAGAATTGAAAGCCATATTCCAATTTTCAAAGCTGTAGTTCTCATATGTTACCTCCTGTAGTTTGTTCTACTCAGATATACCAGATAGACTGAATATGGTTTCGTTTTTTTGCAATTTTTTATCATATTTTTTTAATCCAATGGTTTTCTCAGGGGCAACTTTTATCTCTGTAGAAGAGTATATTATACGTTTTTGAAGGTTGTGAGTTTTCTGGAAGAAAAGAGGATTGATTTTGTAAAATTAAAATGTTTTAAAATAATTCTGGGGTAATTTTAAGTTAAAGGACCTTTTACGAGAGCTCTGAAGAAATAAAATCCAATAAGGGTGCTTACTCCAAGCTTTAAAGCAGTAGATGCTATTGTGCCTGTAAAAACACCAAGCCCAGCCTTCAGGGAAACTTTAAAGTTTCTTTTGAAGATTAGCTCACCAAGGACAGCCCCGAGAAAGGCGCCTATTAAGAATCCAAAAGGCTGTAAAAAGAAAAGACCTGCCAGCAGTCCAATTGCTGAGCCCCAGACTGCATATTTTGAAGCACCGTACCTTTTTGGAAGATATATGGGGAGTAAATAATCGAGCAATGCAACTATAATTGTAATTATACCCATCAGAATTAGAAATAGGGTGCTAAAAGCCTTCCAGTGGTATGCCCATGATATCAGAATTAGGGAGATATAGCTTATGGGAGGTCCTGGCAGAACCGGAACTATACATCCAACCAGACCTGCTATAATAAATATTACTCCAATAACGATTAAAATTATACTCATGATGTTTGTCCATTTATTTAATTATAAAGACAAATATTAATTCATTTAATCGAGCTATTCAAACTTTTTATTATTAATAGGGGTTAATGCCCTTAATTATTAGGCAAAAATTCAAGATTTATTCCAGTTCAGGAAGGGTATAATTCCTCATGTGATAATTTATCAGCGATTTCTGGATAGAGTTTTTTCGCACATTCAGGACATATGCTATGGCTGAACTCTGCTTCTGAATGTTCACTTATGTATTTTTCTATCTGTTCCCAGTACCCTTTATCAGTTCTGATTTTTTTACATGATGCACAGATGGGGATCAATCCTTTTAGAGTTTTTACCTCAGATAGTGCCTGCTGGAGGTTTTTTAAAAGGTTTTCTCTCTGCAGGTTTCTTTTCTTTATATATCTTGCAGAAAGAAATAATCCCAGGCTTCCAAGTACCCATATTATAAAATGGCCCAGCAGTATTACAATAACGTGCTTCTGACTTGCTAACAGTACGGTGTTTATGGGAATTGTTATACTTATCCCTCCTCTCAGAGGTCCCTTTGAATATCCCTGTGGTCCATGGCATTTAAGGCAAACCTTTTTTGTCCAGAGGGGACCTATATACTTGAAATAGGAATTTACCTTTCGGTTTATGTCCCATTCAAAATATTTTGTTTTCT
>CAZFGQ010000078.1:0-11725 GCA_964518675.1 uncultured Spirochaetota bacterium | reverse complement strand
AGAGGCACCTCCAATATTCATGCCTCCAAGCCGATTAATTGATAAAAAACCGTACCTCTGAACATAGATTTCAACAATGAGTCTCTGTCTGTTAAGCTCAATGTTTTTTTGCTCAGGCATTTCCTAAGAATAAACCAATACAGCACTAAATAAAAATGCAGAAATTAAAAGTAGCACTTTCCTAATATTGGACCCCTCTTTCTAACCCATCCTTCTAAATAGAAATTGTTAGACTTCATAAAAGACCGGCGGATTTGTAGAAAAGTCTTCCTTAACATTTACCCCTCGTTACTACTACATAAATTGCCTTAATTAAATAAGGAAGTAATATTCAGAAATCTTTCCGTCATAGTTTTTATATGAGTTTTTATATATGGAGTAATCATCATCATATGAATCAATGCTCACTGTGAAAAATATACCAGCTATGGTCAAAAAAGCTATAAGGATAGAAAAATAACATTTAAAAGCCTTATATACAAAAGATACTAACTGTGACCTTACAAAAGGTTTCAGAAAAGCCCAAAAAAAGAAATAAGTTTTAGTAGCATGGAACTTAATGCACTTCTTACAAACCATGGTTATGAACCGAGGTAGGATATAATGAATTATTGCTGTTTCTACCCCCGAGAATATTACCTTGACACGGTATACCTTTATAAGGTAAATTACGAGAAGATGGCTATCCAATCATTTTCGGAAAAAGAAACAGAAAAGTTTTTTATATCAGGTAAGTTTAATAAAGGAACAGGATGGGCATCAGTTAGCAATATCGTAAAACGAAAACTGGATATGCTTCATTACGCAACGAGATTGGATGATTTAAAAGCTCCTCCAGGAAATAAGTTAGAAGAGCTTAAAGGAAATTTGGAAGGTTTCTATAGCATTCGGATAAATGAAAGATGGAGAATAATTTTTAGGTGGAAAGAGGGAGGACCATCTCATGTAAGAATAATAGATTATCATTAATAAAATAACAATAGGAGAAGTCACATGTTTATTATAAAAAGAGAGCCAACAAAACCTGGAGAAATACTTCAAGAAGAGTTTTTAAAACCTCTCGGCATCACTCAAAAACAGCTAGCTGATCATATAGGTTGTGATATCAAAGTGATAAATCGAATAGTAAATGGGAGTTCATCAATTACTGCTGAAATGGCAGTAAAGCTTGCATCCGCATTGAACACCACTCCAGAGTTTTGGTTAAATGCACAACAAGCAGTGGATATCTGGAAAGCATACCAGAAAATTAGAAAAGTTCCAGATCCCATTAAGAAAGCCAGTTAATTAAATATGCCTTTTGACCACTATAGCCCACATTCGGGGGAAATTGTCTGCTAGCAATTTTTACTACAGAGGTGAATCATATTAACTAAGAGATAATTAAGTTTTCTGTATAACGCATGTTTCCAATAAAAATTGGAAGGAATATGAAAAAGAAGCTTCCTAATACCGTAGTGGGTAATATTGGTTTATATTACATATGTTACGAACTATCAAAACGATGTTGGAATGTTTTACCTACATAAATAGATACAAGAGGAGTTGATCTTGTTAAAGATAAATGAAAAGGGAACTAAAAGTTGCAAAAGGTAAAGGTGTTTCCCATTCTATTAGGAAAGAATCTTGATTCTCTTATTTCTGATTTTTTAATGGTTATGGAAGATTGATTTTAAGGAAGGGATATTACCTCCCAGGGTAGCTTTTTGCCTAATTTGCTTGCAAAAATAGGCTAATTTAACTAAAGATGTAAAAGTTATAGCCATTTTTTCTAAGACCGATCACTAATTTTTCATTGACTCAAGGTCTTAAATTTATTTTTCAATTCTGATCTGATAAATTCGTGGGTGCTAATGTTCATTCTGAAAAGATCTGCCTAAGCTTCCCGAATACCGGCTGCTAACACCAGATCAGATTGAATCCGATATAAAAATTCGAAATATCTCGAAGTTGTTTTCCACTATCATCTAGAAAGCCTAACGATTTTAATATTGCCAATAATTAATCGGTCAGAACTACTTTTAAAGCCTAAAGATTCAAGAAAACTAATTGCAAATTTCTCTGGAGCCTATCCAGTCCTAACTGCATTCAAAATATCAGGTAAATTTTTTGTTGCAGTTAAATATGCTGTTGGTAAAGTCATCATATTTCTCCTGTTAATATCAATTTTTTATTATTGCTAACATCTAGCTGATGAGCTGCCCGGCAACCCCCTTTCCATGATATCTGAGCGCTTCTTCGCGTAAGTTCAATCCGCTGGTTGAGTGAGTATCTCACTTTAGACAGTTGTCCACACAGCAACTCTCTTGAGCCTTTCACATGGGCATGACCAGTTATCTGTTGGCCGGTTGGAGATTCCCTAGCAAGAACAAGCTCGCAAGCAGGCTAGCTATTCCGATAAATCCCCACAGCGCTACCTGTGACAGGTCTTCCGACGCGCCCGCTTGAACCGTCGATAGCATAGTAGCAACCAGCGCCAGCATTTAGACAGCACCTTTGACATTGACAATCGCTGATAGGACATACCCCCAGGGCCGTCGCTGCCAAAGCCAAACTGCACCCAACACGAACCAAGGCACCACCGGTGATAAGTCCAGAGCAAAGACCACACTAGTTGGATGACCCGTCAAAGTGACAATGGGTGGAAGCTGCCCGTTGATGATAAAGCCTATGCATTGAGCCACATACACTACAGTCAGCCCTATCGCGACAAAGATCATGTAGCCGGCAATCCACTTGACTGGGGTGCTGGTCCGGAACCGCCGGCTGATTCCCTCTACATCCAGTTTCACTAACGCAAAAATGAGGGCAAAAATCGACAGCGCGAAAAGTGCGGCATAGACCAGGAAAAAGCTATTGAATGCTGCTCCGAAAAGGTAGAACGCATAGTTGTAAAGCGTGTAATCAAGTATGCCCAACCATACTAGTTGTGCTCGCCGCGAGCCACGCATTGCCAAAATCAAGGCCGCAACCAGCATCGGAACAGCGACAACCAATGTAACCCAATCGTTGCCATACCATCCTGAGGTTACCAGTAGATTGTCACGGTACAAATCGCCGATGAAAAGACCGCCTGCAGATGCCATCACGGTCAAAACCGCTATGAGGACAGAGAGCATATATGCTGGCTCGGACTTGATTCTCGGCATTGGACACTCCTTTGCGTGTACTAGTTGAATCATGCCACATGCTCATCCAACTATTGATTAACCTGCAAATATGAGGTATAGTAGCACCTAAAACTTCATTATCATAGTATATAAATCAATAATGGAATATTATACTCCAAAAACGAAGTCTATTAGCATATCTTGCTTCAATTTTACCCATATATTACCTTTATCACTACAAAAGTGCAATGATATTGAAACAAATAACCCTTTAAAAATAAAATAGACTAATAAATCTTATTTAAAAATGAGGGTAAATCTTAGCCAGGATACAATACAGTATCGGGTTTCCCTGAAGAAAATCAGGTAAATTATAAAAGGGAAAAAGCAAACATTCTCTACCGTAAAAAGTAAAATACCTACTGGGGAGAAAACATAAAGCTCTTCAAGGCTGCTGATTTAATAGCAGAGCCCACACAGCATATCCCACTAAAGCATGAACCTCCTACCCGTTATTACGGGTTTTATCATCGCATAACAAAAGATAAGGCTGTTAAAGATGGGAATAGGAGTATTGGAAAGTATGGTTATACGTCTATCTCTACGCGAAAAACGCTATAATTTAATGCTTAATAGAATTACCATATAAGGCTTTAATTTAAAGCAGAAAGAATACCGCTTAAAAATACTACAATGATTCCGATTATTGTGTTCATATAAATTAGAGTGTAGGGATTTTTCTTTTTTGGAGCCTGACCAGCTTTACTCATTTTTTTTCTCATTATTTGTCTTAAAGCGGCAATTACTACCATTAAACCAGTTAATATATATTTAATGGTATGGATGGTATTATAAGTACCAGAAACAGGTCTTTTATTGATAATCCCTGACATCTTAACAAATCTATGTTCGAGTATACCAGTAACAATAAGAATTATTATGCAGACAAAAATCAGTGGTGTAATTCTATCAAAGATACCATTTAAAAAAATCATTCTCTTTTCTTCATCTATTAGATTTTTAGCTTTCGGTACTAGGAAAAAACTAATAAAAAATAAACTACCGATCCATATGATCGAAGCTATATCGTGAAATGATCTAATGATACCGTAAATAATTGGGTTTCCCATATTTCCTCCAATAATTTTGTATAATATTCGGTCAGAGTAAAATTATTAATCAACAAAGTCAAGAAAATTATTTGGCTTTGAAACTACTTGCTAAATTAACTTGTTTTTGGGAAGAATAGAGATATTTAAACACCTGTAAGTATAACTTTTTATGCGTTAAATTATCTGGACAATTTTGAATTTACAAGGTGATATATTATAAAATGGTTTTTCTCCCCAACCCTCCGAATGAGGATCGGGGAAAGACTATTTCACTACTTCTCTGATCGGTGTAGGGATATTTTTGATATCCTCCTTCAATCATATAGGTGTTTCAACCTATAGATGTTCCTACCGGTCACTTTTTTCTTTTGAAGTGAGATATGGACAGCTATTCACATTTTCATCGATGTTCCGGGAACTTCACATTTGCTTCCCAGGTTCTTTATTCTTGACATGATGTGTTATTCCGGGTAGTATATTTTTGAGCAGGCTGTGATTTTTGGGTGGAAAAAGTATTTGTGAATCTCTCAGGGTCAAATTTTTGGCTTTTACTGGTTTATTTCGTCTATTGCTAGGAATTGAATTATAAAAATTACTATCACTAATTGTTTGTGGGTTGAGGAAAATGTATTTTCTTAAGATGGAAAACATTCACAAGTTTTACGGATCAGTCCACGCTCTCAAAGGGGTAGACTTTGAAGTTGGATTAAATGAGATTGTTGGATTGGTTGGTGACAATGGAGCTGGTAAGTCAACTCTGGTAGGAATAATCGCCGGAAGCATTCCAAAAAGCTCGGGGAAAATATTCGTGAAGGGGAAGGAAGTAGAAATACCTTCTGTAAAAGCAGCCCGGGATCTAGGAATTGAAATGGTCTATCAGGATCAGGCGGTTGTAGAAACTATGAGCGTAGCCAAAAATATTTTTCTGGGCAGGGAACTCCTAAAACCTGGCTTAATCAAGTTACTGGATATGAAAAAAATGAGAAAAGAGGCCGAACGGATCACAAAGTCACTTGGTTTGAACATTGCCTCTCCCGATCAAGAGGTAAGATTCTGTTCCGGTG
Source organism: uncultured Spirochaetota bacterium (assembly GCA_964518675.1). GTDB lineage: Bacteria > Spirochaetota > B62-G9 > B62-G9 > CAZFGQ01 > CAZFGQ01. Next base: position 6,439 of record CAZFGQ010000078.1, on the reverse strand, counting down.
GTGAGAGACAGGGTGTCGCTATTTCAAGAGCCATGTATTTCAAGGCCGAACTTGTCATCCTGGACGAACCTACCGCAGCTCTATCAATCGCTGGAGTTCAAAAAGTATTGGAATTCATACGACAGTTAAAAGCCTCAGGTGCATCTGTGATATTCATCTCTCATAATCTCTATCACGTATACCCTCTCGCAGATAGAATCGTCGTATTTAGTAAAGGCGAAAAAGTAGCAGACATGAGGAAAGAGGAAACCTCGATAGAAGAGCTGGAGCATATCCAGATCTCAGGAAAAAGAGTCTCAAGTTAGCTTTCACCTTCATTTCCGGCTTCCCGTGAAGGCCTCGGTAACTAATTTATCTTATAATTAATTACCCCCATCGCGGGTCCACTTCGCGGGAAAATGACCAGATGTAATACCATAACTTGTCAGTATTAATTTATCTGTTATTCAATGAGGGTGGTTTTCAATATGAGGATCAGACATCTATAGTAGAGATAGAACCCCCATCCACCCTATAATTGGCGCCTGTAACGTAGGAAGCTTTTTCCGAAGCGAGAAACACAACGACATTGGCAATTTCCTCTGGTTCTGCAAGCCGCCTCAGAACAACGTTTGGACGTTCATTCCGTACAAACTCATCACGGATCTCTTCAACAGACCTGCCTTCCTTTTCAGCGCGCTTTTTAAATATCCCCTCTACCAGGGGTGTCCAGGTTGTTGCTGGTGAAACTGCATTGACGAGGATTCCCTCCCTGCCATATGTTTTTGACAGATTCTTGGTAAGGTTAATAATAGCTGCTTTCGAAGAGTCGTAGTGGGGTTTAAAATCATCTGGCTGGATACCTGCCTCTGAGGCAATGTTTATTATCCGTCCCCATTTTTGTTTACGCATGTATGGAAGCACCTCTTTTGTTACTCTTACAGTACCCATGATATTTACATCGTAGACAGCTTCCCAGTCTTTTGGGTTCAGTTCATGGAAAGGAATCTCTCCTCCAAGAATTCCCACATTGTTTATCAAAATGTCTATTTTTCCAAACCTTTCAACCGTAGTACTGACAAGTTTTCTGACATCATCCATATCGGTCACATCTGTTGGGACTGCCAATACATCCCCGTAACTGCTCAACTCCTCCTCGGTTCTGGAGAGCTCCTTTTCATCGAGGTCACAAATGACAACAGAACACCCCTCCTGAAGAAGTACTTTTGCAATTGCTTTCCCTATGCCGCGAGCCGATCCAGTAACAATTGCAACTTTGCCTTTTAGTCCAAGGTCCATTTCTCAACTCCCTATTATACTATAGTAGTAATAAATAATTTAAAAAATTTTGATGGAAAACCCACTCACACAGAGTTTTTATGTGCTTTTACCGGGGTAAAAAATATATCTTCAAGCTCCCCCAGCAGATTTCATTCTGATCATTGAGGAAAAATGTGGGGGAGCTTGTATGCTAATCATTTTATGGAAATCATTACTTTAGTATCTCAGGTCGATGAGGATATCCAAAAACAGGCCAGTTCCAGTAAATGAACGGTTCCTTGTAATCCTCTTCTGTGACCACACGATCCGGAATGAGAACCCATGGAGTATATGCTGCACCACAGGTGGATGGTCTTATCGTATATCCTACAACACCCCACTTTGGATGTTCGTACCATTGTAGTGGCGCAAAATCCGTACCCGGAACAGTTGCATTCATCTGTAACTCTGGAACATACTTTGACACTGAGAAAGTGTCTCCCATCTGTGGCAGTGCCTCAGGACCATACTTCCAGAACTGCCTTAAAATTTCAAGGGCTGTTGCCGTCATGTAACCACCGGTTGGCATCATACGACAATAATCCTGATATCCATTTATGTATCCATCCAGGTTAACAGGGAAGAAATCGACATCTACCGCTATAATATCCTTAATCTTTTTCTCAGACCATCCTAAGTCCTTCGCTGCTCTTACCCAGGCTTCATGGTAACCTCCCATTACCTCGAAGACCGCTACAATACCCGGGTTGGCCGCCATTGCAGCCTTAACATATGGAAACTCAGCTTCAGCGTCCCAGGAGTTACCGACGTCTATAATAGGTATATCTATACCAATCTTAATATCTGGACCGAATTTTTCTATCAGCTTATCGCGTACATACTTTCCACAATACCATCCGGATTCGTAATCGTCACGCTGGACGAATGCCATTGGCCAACGGTTGTAAATATCAATTCCAAAACAAACAACCGGAACACCAGCTTTCTCAGCCATCTCTCCTATCTTTGCATTCGCTAAACTATCTGCAGGGCATAACAGGATAGCATCAACACCATCCTTGATCGCCATGTCGGCAAGGTCATTCTGTTTTTTCGGATCTGCATCGCACCAGTATACCTTGAACTTCCACCCAAGAACATCTCTGCAGTACCATTCGAAGGCATCCTTATTTAACATGTCCCACGGATTATATATGCTCAGTGGCATATAACCGATGAAAGGAGTCCTACCCGCTTTAAATGGATTTTTTTCAGTGCTCTCAAAGATCGGAGTATATGCCTCTACCTTCCAGGTATTCCATGTTTCTATCGCGTCCGGGTCAACATCTATAACCTTTGCCTTCGATGGTGGAAGTGGTTTTCCCATTACTCCATCCAGAAATCCAGAAGCACGGAGAACCTCTGAGGTGGTACCCCTGTAACCGTGGGTCTGGAGGATGGCTGGTTTTTCCTCCTTTTTCCCCGCGCCGGCAAACACGACACCAACGCTCGAAAAAAACAATGCCAGTAAGAACAAGGCTGTCAAAACTAAAACAATCTTTTTCATTTTTCTTTCCCTCCTTTTATTTTATTACTCTGCAAAGTACTGAAGTTGATATATATGAGACCTATGCTTTACTTAGGATGAAATAAACAATATTAATTGCGAGATCGTGTGTTTTTAAGTATAATTATTCTCGTACTGGATGAATAAGGATCAACACGAAGCAATCTTCAAGAAGCAATCATTAAAACCGAGGTTATAAGTAAAAGACATACTATTTTCAAAATTTGACTTTAACATATTTAGAAATGGTTGTCAATAGATAATGTTAACCCGTGCAAATTTTAAAAAGAATGGTTGATCCAGTTAAAATGTTAGAAAAGGATGGATAAAAAAGGGGGAAATAAAGACATGAACCTGAGAAATATTAAGCTGTTCATGTTGGAGCGTTTTACCTGGATAATAGCAATACTCGGGTATACCCTATTTATTTTACTATCCCCGTCTTTATTCTTTAACCTTTCAACTGTTATTGATATTTTCCGGGTTTATGCTGGATATGGCGTCCTTGCTACTGCAACCGGGATCTGTCTACTTTCCGGATCTATGGACCTCTCCCTACCAGCAATTGGTGGGTTTGCAGGGGTATTTATCGTTGAGTTTGGCGAAGTTTGGTTCCCAGATGCGCCGAGTATACTTCTACTCCTTCTACCCCTAATCGTTGGAACTGCCTTTGGAGCCATCAATGGTTTAATCATCAGCAAGACCGGAGTTCACTCCTTTTTTGTAACACTGGCAACAACCTTTTTATTCATAGGGGCAAGAAAGGTAATCCGTCCGGGAACCTTATGGATAAGGCATAGCGAGATACTTCTTCTCCCTGGGAAAAAGATTATGGGAGAAGTCAGTTTCTCAATTTTTTTCCTTATAATAATAGTAATTATAATATGGTTGATCTTGAATCATACAAAATTCGGAATGAGGATATATGCGATCGGAGGAGGTTCAGATGCTGCCAGAATGATGGGAATAAATGTGGGGAATGTAAGACTTCTGGTCCATACAATTGCAGGAACGATTGCAGGCCTTAGTGGTTTTATCTTCATAGGAGATGTTGGAGCAACCTCGCCATACATGATGGACGAATGGCTTTTCTGGATTTTTGCAATGACCATATTAGGTGGAATAGCTATCAGTGGTGGGAGAGGAAAGATCGAGAATATAATTGCGGGCATGTTTTTCATCGGTACCGTAGATATGGGAGCCCATATGCTGGGAATAACACCGGTAGCCCGTGTACATTTTACAATAGGAATTTTAATCCTCCTAGGAATAATAATGGACTCGATCATAGATAAAATTAAAGATCGTTTGCTGATGCCCTCTTTAAACCGATAACAGCTGTATTATGCAGGTTAGGTTTTTTTCGATTTTCCCCTCGAAGTGTTTAGTGCTTTTCTTCAGGTTCGGATTGTCCTTCCGAGGAAACTGATTCGGCGTAAGAACGTAGATAGATTCTTGAGAGTATCCTGTCTTTGAAAAAATCCAGACGATTGATTAGAATGATCATAATCAGAAAGAGAATGCCCGGTACAACGTAGTATGCAACCTCAAATGGTGCTCCCATCATGGTAGTTCCCACTTTAGTCATCGCAATTAAAATTACACCCCCTAGAACGTTGATTAAATTCCCCCTCCCGCCTGTGATACTAATTCCAGCAAGGGCAATGGCAACGAAAGCAGGAAATATTGTATAAGGAGGAACTACTACAGGTTTGATTTCCACTGCATAACCAATATAGCAGAGTCCACAAAGTCCTGCGAGTACTCCGGCTATGGCATGAACCAACAACTTTACGTTGTTTGTATTTATCCCAAGTCTTCTTGCCGTATCCACCGAGCCTCCAACTGCATATATTGCATTTCCCTGACGGGTGTATTTCAAAAAAAACCAGAGGAAAAAAAGCAATCCTATAAAAATGACCGTAGAAACAAATATCCCCCCTACGATTCTTCCTCTTCCAAAAAGTAGGATTATTGGATTAAAGCGACTGGGCGGGAAATACTTTCCATACATGATATCGCACGAGAGGGCATACCATATCAAATAGCCTGCAAGCGTAACCAGGAATGGATTCAACCCTCCTTTTCCAACAAGCAATCCATTGAAAATTCCGATAGCCAGTCCTACAACGATCGGTACCGGAATAATCAAGAACACAGGTAAATCAGTAAACTCGCAAAGCCAGGCTGCTATAACACATGAAAGGCCTGCTATCCGACCCAATGAAACATCGAAACTTCCAGCCAGCAGGCAGAGACCCAATCCCAATGCCAAAGGACCCAGCATACTTGCATCTTGAAGAATAGAATAGATGGTGTGGGGGGCAAAAAAACGAGGATTAAGTACTGAAAATATAATAAATATAAATACAAGCAAAACCCATACCAGGTTTTCAATACAAAACAACTTGACCCTTTCCCATTTCAACGCGTTAACCTCCTTTTTTATTTTGCGCCGAACTATGGGCTTTTTGAAATCATTATGGTCTTGCTTTCAGTTGTATCGATATGATTGATGCATTTAAATTCCATCAACTTGAAGATTTGACTCTTACTATCGAACCATTATTAAAAAACAATTCTGGCGGGCAGTCTAAACATTATTCCCCGCTTAATATTTAATGACTAATAGATAGGAACCCTATAATTCAACATCTGGCAATATATAAAAAATCAACAAAAGCCACCAATTTGACCCTGAAATATTTAAAAACACTTTTTCCTACCAAAATCCACTGACTACTCGAAAATATACTACCCGGAACAGAACATCCTGTCAAGAATAAAGAACCTGATAAGCAAATGTGGATTTTTCGGAACATTGACGAAAATATTAAAATATCTGAACTGCCTTATCCATTCCAATACAGCCCGGTTCTTTACAGGATCATGAATGGTTTTATTAATAAATAATAACCTCAATATAATCATCTGATAAAAACCACAATACCATTGGAAACTCTACCATGTATACTTCATGAAAGTCCATTAAAGTTGGCGTTAAGGTTTCATTTTTCGATTTAATAAATATATTCTCTATTTTAGGGATAAAAGATTTACTGATAACCAATCTGTACTTTGCACTAGCAAGAAAGGCAGCCACGGCTTCATCTTCCTCTGCTTCTGCACTATCGTAGTCAGGACAGGGGATCAATATTCTGAGCCCTTTTCCTTTTCTAATGGGTACAAAAGGAATATCAATATTTTCTTTCAATAACTTTTTTATAACATCTTCTGTAACAGTTAGTTTTGCTTCGAATCCATAGTCAAGTTCGGTATTTATCTCCTCTAATTTTACATCAATCCCCTCAGGAAGCTCGGACTTAAAATCATCCTTCTCAATACCAAAATTCTCCCTGAAATAATCATCATCTACTTCTTCCCCACTCATTTCTCCAAACAACTCAAAGATCATTTTTTGAAGAGTAACCCTGAAACTCACATTAACCTTTTTTCCATCTTTCCCAACATAGTGAAGCGTATCTATACAGCCCGATAAAAATATTACTGCTATGATCAATATCAAAATTAAATAAATAATTTTAACCTTCATAAATAAATACCTCACTATTATAAATTCCGTCTTTTTCATTCTACAATAATATTAAATAACATTATTTTAGATTTTTCAAA
>CAZFGQ010000077.1:0-11865 GCA_964518675.1 uncultured Spirochaetota bacterium | reverse complement strand
AATACCCCTTTTTCAGATCATAGTAATAAATCATATCTTCTTTAACGGGGTTATATACGAACCCGGAGATCCAGTCTCTCATGTGCTCTCTGTGGATTGGCTGAACGACGACGAAGCTTGGCACATCCTCGTAGTAAAGCTCTGCGAGTTTGTAGTAAATTTCACGCCTCTTCTCTGGATCGAGGGTTCTGATACCTTCTTCGATCAGCTTATCTACTTCTGGATTGCTGTAACTTTGCCACTTTGCGAAATCACCATTTGAATGCATGTATGGATACACGAAGTTATGAGGATCGGCATAGTCTGCAACCCATCCAATGATAAACATTGTTAGCTTCTGAGCAATCATAGCGTTGAGGTAGTTGCCCCAATCCACATTTCTGACCTCAATCTGAAACTTTGGATTCAGGGATTCAACATTTTCCTCAATCATCTGGCAGGCCACCTGACGTGTTTCATTTCCCGTGTTGTACATTATTGTCATCTTGAATCCCTTCTCCCATACCTTTCCGTCCCATGCCATCTGGAAGTGCTTCTTTGCCTCGTTCAGGTCAAAGTGATACTTTGGAGAGTTTGGATTGTAGAATGGGAGACCTTTTACAATCGGGCTGGGCGGCTGAATTGCAAATCCAAGATAAACATCCTTAATGTAGGTATCATAATCGAAAGAGTATGCAAAGGCTTTTCTTATGTGAATATCCTGGAAGAAATCTGTTGGGATTCCCTGCCCATCAAGTTTCCCACTCCAGATATCCTGATTTGCCTCTGGGTTGATCTTGAAGTTAAAGAAAAATGCTCTGTTTGAGAGGCTTTCGAGGTTCTTGTATATCTTAATGCCTTCAAGTTTCTCCATCTCTGGCCAGTACTGGGGGTCAACCGTTACGATATCGGCATCGCCTGCGGTGAACATGAGTTTTCTTGTTGTCCATTCATCAACAACCTTCCTCACCACATTCTTTATAGATGCAGGGCCCCTGAAATAATCATCAAATCTTACCAGTGTTATCTCAACACCGGGATCCCATTTAACGAGCTTGTATGGTCCGCTTCCGCATTCTTTATTGTAGAGAGTTTCTGTGCCCTGCTCCGGGTTATTGTATTTTTCCCAGTTCTCAGCTGTTCCATCCCATGCTCCATTGGCGATCATCCAGTCTTTGTTAAGTATGGATGACCAGGACTGGGCAAGTATGCTGAGGAATGGTGGGTAAACATCTTTAAGATGAAAGACAACATTCTGACCTTCTACTTCAACCGCTTTGTCAATCTCTTCAAAACTTACCACTATGTTGCCATCTCCGTCACGTGAGCTTCCAACTCCGAGAAGCGGCTCGAAGATCATCCATACAGCTCCACCATCCTGATCTGTGACCATTGCCCTTTCGAACGAATACTCTACATCCTCAGGGGTTAGCTCATCGCCGTTGTGGAACTTGATGCCTTTCCTGATTGGGAATATGTAGGTTTTCCCATCAGGACTTATCAGCCCATTCTCAATAGACGGGACCTTTTCGGCAACGAGTGGTATAAACTTGTCTGTGTGCTCCCCATCAAAAGCGATCAGGGTGTCATAGAGGTTTGAGATAATCTCGTTTGATGCTGTATCATAACCTCTATGTGGATCGAGGCTCTGTATTGTACCATACTCCGCCTCAATGAGCGTATCAGGATTTTTTACCTCTTTTTTAGCTGGCGCTTCAGCTGGTTTTTCTGCCTCAGGTGCTTTTTCTTCGACCTTTGGTGCTGGTTTCGCTTCTGGTGCAGCTGCTTCCTTCTTCTTTCCTCCAGCAAATAGAAATAGCCCTGAAGCAATCAGAAACAGAGCTAAAACAGCCATTACGATTACTTTGTTTTTCATAAAAACCTCCTAATGTGAGTTTATTTGGTAAATACAGGTTTGTGTCCTGTATTTTAAATCACTAACTTGAAGTGAGTAAATATGATTGTAAGAAATCATAGTATTGATTTTACAGAGGATATGTAAAAAATGTGAGAAATTACAAAAAACTATCGAATAGTCAAAAATCATATAGACAATAATATCATTACTAATGATTAAGTCAAGATAATTTGTATGTTGAATTTATTGACAGGTTATTTGTGAAAAATTTATATGAGAATTTGAAAAAGTTTCAATTTGGATGATATATTGAATTGTGGATATTATAATAGGCGTATGAAATAACCAGGTATGAAATGACCAGTAGGTAATGGATATGGTTAAAGAGCGAATAAAACAGAGATGTAAACAATAGATTTTAATTTTAGTTGGCCAGTTTTGATTTTATGAAAATTGGAAGCAAGAAAGAGGATTGACATAAAATTGGGTTAAGTTTATATTAACAAAAAAATTTTTGCCGGTTCCTCTTTAATGCTAAAAAAATTCGCTCATTTCATCATTGTATACAGATATCCAGTGATTATAATCTCTACAATCCTTACACTTGTTTTCCTGTATTTTGCAAGAAATGTAAAGGTCTCTTCCAACCTCATGGACCTGGCCCCCGAGGATAATAAAGAATTAATCGCATTGAAGGAAACTTTAAAAACCTTCGGGTCCTCAACTTTTGTAATGATAAGCGTAGATGCACAGGACCCATTTTCTGTTTCAACATTAACAAAGCTTAAGAGGATTTCGGATGAGCTTAAAAAGTTACCTGAAGTGGAGGAGGTAATAGATCCTCTCAATGCAAAGATATTCAAATATATATTTGGAATGATAGTTGTTCAGAAGAGCCTGCCGGGAGGTGAGGTTCCAACAACAGAGGATAAGATAAAGAAGTTTAAAAAAGAAATGCTTTCAGAGCCAATTTTGAAAAATGTTGTTGTATCTGAGAATGGAGAAGCCCTTGCAATTTATATACGGCTAAAAGAAGGTGTGAACCAGGAGAGCATTCGTAAAGAGATAATTGATATAATAAAGCCCTATGAAGGCCCAGAGAAATTTTATATTGCAGGTAGGCCGATAATAGAGAGCTGGGTAAAGGAGTATCTTACCAGGGATTCTGTAAGGCTTGCCCTGCCGATAGTGATACTTGTAATTTTTGTGCTCTTTCTTAATTTCAAGTCACCCCGCGGAATAGTCCTACCTCTTAGCATTATGATCGGGAGCATAATCTGGACTCTCGGACTTATGGGGATATTTAACAGAACAATAACAATGGTGGGTGTCATGTTGCCCACACTGATTCTTGTTATAAGCAGCTCGTATAGCATACATTTTTTGAATCAATACTACAAGGACATACATTCTGATCCTCATAAGAGAAGGAATATAGAAAAATCAATAATTAATATAGGAAGAACTATTTTTCTTGCTGCTGTTACCACAATTGCCGGGTTTGCAGCATTAACTATCAACAAAATAAGGCCGATGCGGGAGCTTGGAATATTTGTTCTTATTGGTGTATTTTTTGCAATGATCCTGAGCCTTTCGTTTCTGCCGGCCATTCTAACCTTTTTGAAAAAGCCAAAGCAAAGGGTTTATGCCGTAATGGAAGGAAGCCGGATGAATAGGGCTTTCAGTTTTCTCGGTGGGGTGATTGTAAGGCGCTGGAAAATTATTCTTATTCTTGCAGTTGGTGTTGGAATATGGTGCATTGTTGGAATAAAAAATATTACGGTTGATACGAGCTGGGAAAGGTTCTTCAAGAAGAACTCTGAAATCCTCCAGAGTCAGAGATTTATCAGATCTAACTTCGGAGGAGTTTCGACTCTGAATGTTACTTTTGAGATAGAAAATCCTGACCTGGACTTTAAGAATATTGAAGCGTTGAGGTACATTGATAAAATCGAACAGTGGGTGAAAAACAATGAGCTTTTTGGCCCCACATTATCAATTGTTGATTATATAAAAAGAGCAAATATGCTTATCCATAGAAATAAGCCTGAGGAGTACAAACTGCCAGAGACAGAGGCAGACCTGCTGAAGATAATACTGATGTTTAAGATGTCGGAGTTTACAAAAAGTCTTGGGAATGTAATTACAGAAGATTTTAAAAAAGCCAATCTTATAGTGAGAACGACAAATGCTGAAAAGGCCGATAAACCCACATCAATGACGGAATTCAAGGCATTTCTGGATAGCTTTCGTGAGTTTATCAATAATAACAGGTTTGAAGGCATAAAAGTTAAGATAACGGGTGTGGATATTATATATGTTTCACTTATAAATTACCTCGTGCGTTCACAGCTTCTCAGCATTGCGATCAGTATCATTATAGTTTATTTCATCATTGCCTATACTTTTCGATCTTTTGTATTTGGATTTTTTGGTCTCATACCAATAATATTTGGTCTGTTTTTGAACTTTGGAGCAATGAGTTATTTTAATATACCTCTTGATTTTATTACCTCAATGATTGCTTCAATTGCTGTAGGGCTTGGTGTTGACAACAGTATTCACTATCTAATCCGGTTTTCAAAAACAAAACATACCCTACCTCTAGATGAAAGAATCAGTATAGCGCTTGTAAACTCTGGAATACCTATCTTTTTTACGAGCTTTACACTAATTGCGGGATTCTCAGTGCTTCTATTTTCAACCTTCAAACCAATCCTCTATTTTGGTCTTTTAATCTCCCTCACAATGCTCGGTTGCCTTATAGGAGTTATACTTGTTCTTCCAGCTTTTATCTATTATGTAAAGCCTGAAGCGATTATTAAAGGAAGGGTTAAATCGTGATATTATTAACCGACAACATGGAGGGGCAGATCTCCTCTTTTAAATACTTATTGTGTAAGAACAACAAATAGTTATGATCTGCTTTTTGAGCTTTAATTAAATATAGTTTTGAAAAGAAGAAAAATAGTTGTGAACTTCTGTTTTTTCATAAAACTCGACTTTGGCTATAATATTCTATATATTCTTATGAACATCTCTGTGAGGGGATAGAATGAACTTTTTTAATTATATTATTAGGCGACTTTTACTCCTCATTGTGGTTCTATTTGGGGTTACTCTGATAATATTCAGCCTTCTTACACTTTTTACACCTGAGCAACGAGCCTCGGCATTTGTCAGAGATATAAAGCAGTTGAGCGATATTAATAGTATCATCAAGACATATGGACTTGATAAACCCGTTTATGTTCAATACGTAAACTGGCTTAAGCAGATATTGAGGGGCAATTTTGGCTGGTCAACCACGGTTTCCAGGTCTGTTCTGGAGGCATTTAAGTTTTTCTTTCCAAACACCCTTGAACTTGCCATATTCTCTGCCCCGCTCATTATAATCGTGGGGATATGGCTTGGGTCTCTTTCTGCTGTTCACAGGGATAAACCAATAGATCATTTTACCCGAATACTTGCAATAGTCGGGTGGTCATTACCCACATTCTGGTTTGGTCTTGTACTTCTCATGATTTTCTATGGATATTTTAAAGGACTGTTCCCGCCGGAGGCTCTGAGTTATGAGGCACAGAAGTTTGTTAATTCTGCTGAGTTTATAAGATACACAAGGATGAATACAATCGATGCTCTTTTAAATGGGCAGTTCTGGATTTTTGTAGATGCCCTGAGACACCTGGTACTACCGGTGATCACCCTGACAGTTGTCCAGATAGCACTCGTCATGAGGATAATGCGCTCAAGCATGCTTGAGGCCCTGAGCAAGGGCTATATTATAACTGCACGGGCAAAGGGTGCCTCATGGAAAACAGTTATAAAAAAGCACGCAAGGAGGAATGCATTAATACCCGTTGTTACGGTTTCTGGATGGCTTTTTGCCGGGCTTATGGCGGGAGTTGTTATAACAGAAACTATTTTTAACAGGAAAGGACTTGGATGGTGGTGGGCACGAGCTGCAACACAGCTTGACATTCCAGCGGTTCTCATGGCTGTACTTTTCAACGGAGTACTTTTCGTGATAACGAATCTTATTGTCGATCTGCTCTATGCATACATAGATCCAAGGGTGAGATTGACGTGAAAATTATAGGAAAGAGCCAGAAAATAAGAAAGTACTATTTTTTATAGTTGAGAACTGAGTGAAAATAACATATAAATTACTGATAACGGGGCGGGTGAAATTAGCCTGAAAATTATTGTAGGTATTGTTAGGTATCGATTTTATAGGTATCGTGGATACCACGTGAAAAATAGATCTATGATAAATAATCATCAGCATGTTCTTATTAACATGAAAATTCTCGGGAGGTAGAAAAAAGAAAACAATGTTTTTCTTGAAGAAAAGAAGATTTATACTCAGCATAGAAGAACATCCAAGGCTTAAAGAAGTTAAGTTCTCTTTCAACAGGATAATTAAAAATCCACTTTCCGTAGCTGGGTTGACGCTGATTTTCATTTTTGCAATGATTGCCCTGTTTGCTCCCATTATTGCTCCTCCTCAGTACGAACATGAACCATTCAGAATCCCCCATGAGGGTTACTCAATTACTCCAAAACCACCGTCCCCTGGGCATCCCTTTGGCACGACCACAAAACAGTACGATATTTTCTACGGCGTAATTTGGGGGACCAGAACCGCTTTTCGAATTGGCTTTATGGTAGTTGGTAGTATCCTGATTATTGGAATAATAATTGGTAGTATTGCGGGATATTTTGGAGGAGTAATAGACGAGATTATAATGAGGATAGTCGATATATTCATGTCACTCCCTACTTTGATACTTGCGATGGCGATTGTAACGGCTCTCGGCCGGAGTCTCGACAACATAATGAAATCCCTTATAATAGTTGGATGGCCGATTTATGCAAGAACGATAAGGGGAAGTATTCTCTCAATTCGTGAGGAGGATTTTGTTAAGGCGGCGCGTGCTCTTGGGGCAAGTCATTTTATGGTGATTTTCAAACACATACTGCCAAACGCGATATACCCGGTGTTAATTCTTGCTTCACTTGACATAGGGGCTATGGTTTTGACTGCAGCAGCTCTGAGTTTCCTCGGGCTTGGAGCTCAAGAGGGGTATGCTGATTGGGGCCAGATGGTTAGCCTTGCAAGAAATTACATAGTTGGCCCTCAGGGACAGCCTTTGCTTTACTGGTATGTGGTTACAATACCGGGACTCTTTATCCTGTTCTTTGTACTTGGATGGAATCTCCTGGGAGATGCATTGAGGGATATATTTGATCCCAAGCAGAGAAGAAAATGAATGAAATATGAAATAATTTTTTCGGGGACTCCATTTGGTTATATCATTCTTTGGTTTTGATAATAAAAGAAGACCTTGTGTTCTACAGGGATTTTTCGGTAAAATGCTCCATTTTAAGGCCTGAACGGTAATGTGGCTGATGGATTAGCGGCCGAGACTGGGTTTAGAAATTAAATATGATTGAGGGTGAATCCAGGATGAGTGATCTTCTTGAAGTTGAAAGGCTAAAAACGAATTTTCACACCTACGAGGGTATTGTAAAGGCGCTGGATGAGATCTCCTTTTCGCTTCAACGGGGAGACACGCTGGGCATTGTGGGTGAAACGGGATGCGGGAAAAGCGTTACGGTTCTGTCTATTATGAAATTGATACTTCCTCCCGGCAGGATAGAAGGTGGAAAGATACTTTATCTTTACAGGGATAAAAAAATTGATCTTGTGAGGGCCTCTGAGAAGAGGATGATGGATATCAGGGGAAATGAGATATCAATGATATTTCAGGAAGCGAGTAATGCCCTTAATCCGGTGCTTTCAATTAAAAAACAGGTTAATGAGAGCTTTCTTCTTCACAGGCAACGGGAGTTGTGTGAAGCAGTAATTCAACGGCTCAGGGCAAGGGCAAATGATGGCAGTGGGTTTGTCAGGTCATTGGCACGGTTTCAGCTACGCAGATATAAAAGAAAGCTAGCAAAAGCAAAACAGAATGCCCTTAAACCGGGACATTATGGGCGGTTAATTGTACGGGAGGCCACGGAAAGAAGTATAAAACTGCTTGAAAGTCTCGGCATTCCGAATCCTCATGAAGCAATAAATCGATATCCACATGAATTATCCGGGGGGATGCAACAGAGGATTGTTATCTCAATGGCGCTTGCCTGTAATCCTAATATTCTGATAGCTGATGAGCCAACTTCAAATCTTGATGTTACCATTCAGGCTCAGATACTGGATCTGATTGAAAACCTGAAAGGAAGATACAATACCTCTATTCTTTTCATTACCCATGACCTCGGGGTTGTTTCGGAAGTTGCAAACAGGGTGATTGTTCTTTATGCCGGGACTCTGGTGGAGCTTGCAGATGTAAGGGAGCTATTTAAAAATCCTCTTCACCCGTATACAAAGGCTTTGCTTCGTTCCGTTCCCAAGCTTGGAAGCAAGGAAAGGCTTGAAAGTATAAAGGGAGTGGTGCCCAATCTGGTAAATCCTCCGAGGGGATGCAGGTTTCATCCAAGATGTCCTGAAGTTATGGATATTTGTTCAAAGCGTAAGCCGCCGACATTTGAGGTTGAATCTGGAGAGGGCGGAAAGCACTTTGTGTCATGTTTTCTGTATGAGAAGTAATGTTTATCGAGATGTTTAGGGGTTTTGAACTACATAAGGATTTATTTTTAAGGGTGATTTTAAGTTAGAACCACCTGATCCGGGGGACAAGAAGTGGCTGGATTAATTGAGATAAGAAACCTGAAAACATACTACTCGTTGAGAGGTGGTATATTCGGAAGAACAAAACGCTATGTAAAAGCCGTGGATAATATATCCCTTGGGATTAAGAAAGGTGAATGCCTCGGTCTTGTTGGAGAGTCCGGCTGTGGTAAGACAACCCTTGGCAAAACAATCCTCCAGCTTACAAGAGCAACTTCCGGGCACGTTTTCTTTGAAGTACCGGATGAAGTTCTTGATACTCTAAGCAGGGAGCTTTCAAACGGTCATCATCACCAACTCTGCTACAGATACGATCTTAATACTTACAGAGGGAAAAGATTAAAAGCAATGCGTAAATATATGCAGATTGTTTTTCAGGATCCCTCCACATCTCTTAATCCCAGGATGCTTGTTAAAAATATAGTGGGGGAGCCACTTGGTATCCATAGGATTGCCAGCGGAAAGAAGAGGCTTGAAAGGGTAATTGAGCTTCTATATGCAGTTGGTCTTAGCGAAGATCATCTTATGAGGTATCCCCATGAGTTTTCAGGAGGCCAGCGCCAGAGGATTGCAATTGCCCGTGCTCTTGCAACAGATCCAGAGTTTATAATTCTTGATGAACCAACTTCTGCACTTGATGTTTCTGTGCAGGCTCAGATCCTTAACCTTCTGATCGATCTTCAAAAAAAGATGAATCTAACCTATCTTTTCATTACCCACCATCTGCTTGTTGTTGAGCATATCAGCACAAGGATTGCGGTAATGTATCTTGGGAAAATAGTTGAGATTGCTGAGACAGAAACTATATTCAGAAATGGTCTGCATCCCTATACGATTGCACTTCTTTCGGCTATTCCCATTCCTGATCCGGATTTAAAACGTGAGAGGATTATACTTACGGGGGATGTTCCCAATCCAATTGACCCACCTTCAGGATGCAGGTTTCATCCAAGATGCATGTTTGCAGTTGACAAATGCAAACAGATTGAACCGCCGCTTGAGGATGTTGGAAACGGACACTTTGTTGCCTGTCATCGAAAAGAGCATGTCGCAGCTGAGTTTGGTAAAAAATTGATATAGAAATACCTCAATAGGTAAATTGATTTCTCTTTCCACTTCATGGCTATTTTAATACCTTAACTTTAACATAAAATCTTATTTTCAATTTAACTTATTGTTCATTGATATTTTAAGAGTGTTTCATAGGTTATGTTTACCCGCCTGATTTTTAGCGGGTCATCTTTTAAGCTGTGGGTGAAAAATGAAGAAAGAAGTTGTTATTAGATGTCGAAAATGCGGTGCAAAAAACAAAGTTTTAATACAAAAAATTGATTCTGTTCCAAAATGTGGAAAATGCAAAGAGGAGCTATATATACCGAAAACTCCGGTTGAACTTAACTCATCGGGTTTTGATGAAGAGGTAATGAAAGAAACCATCCCCACTGTTGTGGATTTTTGGGCCCCCTGGTGTGGTCCCTGCCAGATGGTGAGTCCTATACTGGCTGAAATTGCCTCAAGTTATCCCGGGAGAATTAAAATTGTGAAGGTAAATACAGATGAGAATCCGGAGCTTGCTCAGCGGTACAACATACAGGGTATTCCAACGATGATATTGTTTTTAGACGGAAAAGAGATAGACAGGCTTGTTGGGGCCGCGCCAAAAGAGCATATTCTGAGTTTTTTGCACCTTAATAAGTAGAAGATTATTCTATCAGGATTAATTTTCATCATCGGAGATGATATTGTCTTCAAAAAACGAACTCTCTTTTATTGCCCCCATTTTTTTTATTTTTTGTTTAATTTTGTCCGGATCGTCTAACTTAAACTTTATTTCAATCTCTCGCATTTTTTGTTTTGTTCGAGTTAGGGACTGTTTGAATATGGTTTTATTTTAATCCGTTCTATTAATATACTCCATTAATATAATTCATCGAAGAATTGTGGTATAAAAAATTAATAATTCCAATGGAAGTATTGACTTTTATATAAAAAAACATTACTATTTTTAATAAATATTTAAAATAGTAATGTTATTTTTTAAAATAATGATAAAAAGAAGATTTATATTAAGCTTAATTTTAAAATGGCTGGATAGAGATGAGATTATTATAATATCAGGCCCCCGCAGAACTGGAAAAACAACATTGCTTTACATGATAAGAGAGGAATTATTGAAAAAACGGATTCCAGAAAAAAACATTTTTATGTTAAACCTTGAGGATATAGATGTATTGCAGGAGTTAAGAAGATCGCCGAAAGCCCTTTTAAAATATATAATAGATGAAAATAAAAAAAATTATTTTTTGATAGATGAAATTCAGTATCTTGAGGAACCAACAAACTTTTTGAAGTATCTTTATGATATGCATAGAAATAAAGTGAAGCTAATTGTTACAGGATCCTATTTATTTGAATTGAAAGGTCAGTTTAGAGATAGTCTTGTCGGGCGAAAAGTGCAATTTCGTTTATCACCTTTGACATTTGCTGAGTATGTTGATTTTAAGGATGAAGAGCTTTTGCCTTATTTGAGTAAAACAGAGATTCCGGGAAGTATTCATAATGATCTTTTAACGTTACTGGAAGAATACTTGGTTTATGGGGGTATGCCTGAAGTTGTATTAACTGATGATATTGAAATAAAAAAAACGTTACTCAAGGAATATGTAAATACTTACCTGAGGAAAGATATCAGGTATATTTCTGGAAGTAATGATATTCTTCGTTATAATGATCTTTTATCTATTTTGGCTGGTCAAATTTCTGGACTTTTAAACATCCAAGAAATTTGCAACACCTTAGGAATGTCACATGCGAAAGTAAAAAAGTATTTGGAGCACTTTATTTTATCATCTGTTGTCTATTTTGTGCCTCCTTTTTATACTAATGTTCGAACTCAGATATCGAAGATGAGAAAAATATTTCTTTTCGATATTGGGATAAGAAATCAGATCATTCAAAACTTTAGTTTTCCAGCGATTAGGAATGATGCAGGAGCATTATTTGAAAATTTTCTTTTCAATGAACTGATAAATCTAATAGGGCAGGAAAATATTTTTTATTATAGGACCAAAGTGGGTGCTGAAATTGATTTTATTATTCGAAGAGAGAAAATAATCCCGGTCGAGGTTAAGTATAAAAAACTGAAGAAACCTGTGGGTATTAAGGCTCTCAAGTATTTTATTGAGAAAAATAAGATTGATAGAGGGTATCTGGTCAATCTTACATTAAACCAGATTATTAATAATGGCAAAATAGAAGCCGTTGATTTTGTCAGATTTGTAAGTCATTTGAAAAGGCTTTAATTGAACTCGTCTGCTCCGAGGTCAATGTTGCT
>CAZFGQ010000076.1:0-12063 GCA_964518675.1 uncultured Spirochaetota bacterium | reverse complement strand
AGCCAAAAGCGTGTAGAGACCAGTAAACACATCTCTGTAGCTCCAGATATTATAAACAAATAACACTAAAAAATTTAAAATAGATAACAGGCATCTTAAGAAAAAAACATGAGCCATTCCCTGAAAAAGGAAGAAGCCTTAATACTGTACTCAGCTTTCTGTACATCCTTTTCATCAGGTTCTTGTTCGATTTCTACAAGACCTACCCTGTAAAGTACATTATAGCAGAAGCCTGCATAATTGCTGATGAACTGCCTGATATGAGTCTTCTTCCTTGAAGGCAGAATTACCTGCCAAAAAATTTTTAACACTTCCACCGCATAGTCTCTCACCTTATGGTAACTTTCCCCCTGCTGGGATAGAAGATACATCGTATAAAGAAGGATGGTGTAATCTCCCGAGGAAATGTGCTTGAAATAAAGATCCTCTATTAAACGTGGCAGATCTGAGAGAGAAAACTCAACCTGCTGTTCAACCATGTATTCACCCGCTTCATCGAGTGTACTGATTCTTGGAAGCACCTGCCTTGAAAATAATGCCCTGGCTAGCTTGCTATTGTTAAACTTAAACAGATCATTCTCTTTAAACGATCCCCTCATCTTCATTCTCAAAATGGGTGGAGGTGGAGTAAACTCTTTAAACCCTCCCTGAATTTTTATCTCATGTTCTTTCTCAAACTTCTGGAATAATTTCTGTACCTGCTTTACAGTTTCTACTGGAAAATCATACTTCTCCGCTATCTCTTCTATAGAATAGGGAATGCCATGATTATACATCTCATTTATCTCCCCTATCATAGCATTAAGCCGGTTAAGTTCCTCCTCAGTATCCGGCTCGGGTTCCTCGTGAAAAAGCTCCTCAAAGCGATGAGAGGGGGGCTCAATACCCAGTATTTCTTTAATAGCTAGAACCATCTGCATACTAGCGCAAAAGAAAGGCTCCTGAGGAAACTTGTACCTGCTACCAAGTAAACTGCAGAGCTCCCTGTAGCGCTTTATCCCCATGGAGTTAATATTGAGAAGGCCCTTTTTGCTGTCAAAGTACACGGTGTAAAAATACGGGGGCTCCTTACTGTTTTTCAACTCGAGCTTGTACACCCCCTGTTTTTCCTCAATATTGAACGTTTCTGCATATAATTCAGGATCAAATTCGGGAGCTTTTATCTCATGGAAACAAATCACCATTTTTTCATTTCTTCGGAAGATAACAGGAAGCTCAGCAAAACTGTATAACACGTAAAATGGTATCGGATTTCTGGCAATAGCTTTTGAAAGGTTTCCAGTATGCTTAAAATGTGGGCTTACCAAGCCAGCAAAACATTTCAGGTCTGTTAGGTCAAATCCATTAAAGTAATTGATAGGACCATATGTCTGATAAATCCCCTCCCAATTAAACAGCAGACACAAAAAAAAGTTTTTCCCCTCCCGATATAAATCAAATACCCCTTTTGAATAAAGCAGTAAAGATTTTTCCTCAACATGATCAAAAACTCTGAGGAGATTATTATATACCGGTTCCTCAACAGTAAATACCGAATAGAACCATGGGTTTTCCCTGAAGTAGCGAATCATTTTTTCTTCTGAACTTGAGAGAAAAGTTCTTGCATAGTTAAAAAACTTTTTCATCCTGGATGGGCTTCCAAGAACCTTTCCCGCCACATACTGCACAGAACAGGCATCTTCCCATTCCGGGGGTAATTCTTGCACCAGGTTCTGATAAGAATACAAACTTTTTTTAAAATTCTTGAACAACTTTTCCTTCATATCTGCCCATGGCAGAAGCTTCTCCATCATCAATAGAGAAAGATCATCAGAAACTCTGGTGCTTTCTCCGATAAGTTTATCGATCTGCTCTTTATTCATTTTGACTCACCTGTTATAGTATTAAGACTTCCCTGCATTATTCCCTTGATAAATGCCAGTTAAAATGGCTATACATTACTGAAATAAAAAGTCAAATCAAACATTCACTACACTTTTACGGTAATTTCTAAAAGAACCGGTACTTTTAAACAGAATATAAACCTTAATATAATACCGGAGCTATGATTTTCTTCAAAAATTTTAATTTTTCCCCAATTTTTAAAGATGTAAGTCTCTGCAACAAAAATACTATGTATGAATCGGGCAGCTCCCTGTAGCCTAATCTTTCAAGTATATTAAAATGCCATTCGGTTAATGGGCAGTAGCCCATTCCATAAAAGATTCCAAGCCCAAACCACGAAAGCCAGTTATTCCAAGAGTAATAAGGTTGAGCCTTCAAAGGGGTTTAATTGCCCATCCAGAAACATTAAAAACTATAAGAAGCGAATGAAAAAATGTAAAAAATACATCAAGTGACTTTAGCAGGATAATATTTTCCATATAAATATTTTATAAAATACCTTCCTCGAAACCCTCTCTTATAAAGCAGCAACCATTTAAATTTACACACAATACTACTATACAATAAACCAGAAAAGTATAATATAATTATTATTATCAAAACCTTTTAAGAAGATCAAAGACCACTTTATGAAGCTATGAGATCGCAATATAAAAATTCAAGACAAAAGTTACAAATCTTTTAGTCCAACATTTGTATATAAATAAAATTAGCAAACTGAGCTTTGATTATTTCCCAACAAATCTATCCAAATATTAGTTTGAACAGGCTTATAAGGATTTCTCTGGCATGAACGATGCTTAAAAGCTTTGCCCAGAGAGAGGGCCTTTTGAAAAGCTCCTTGGCCAGTCTACTTGGATAATCTATGTCCCCATACTCTGTAAATAGCCTGAGTATTCCGGGAGAAACAAAAATCCATATTTTTTCGTTTAATACTTGATGGGGAGTTCAGAATACATGTATAATCTATTTAATGAAAAATAAGAATGTGCAAAATCAGGTCCCGGAAAAAGTTCTTGAGGAGAAGATCAAAAAAATTGTTGATAGCACACTTAACCTCAAAAAAGAAGAAATCTACAGAGAGATGCTGATAAGGCTCGGCATTGAAGAAAGAAAAACCACAGTTTTAGAAAGATTAACAAGGGTAGAAGAAGAAATCAAAAAACAGCATGAAATCATAGAAAAACTCATCCATCAGTTTGATAAAAGATTCAACATGCTCACCTGGTTTATCGGTATAGGTTTTACAATATCCATTTCAATAATACTTGCTGTTCTCGGTTATTTACTGAGATGAATACCCTAAATTTTGTATACATCTCCTCTATGAGCAATTCGAACAACATATATCAACAGTTTATCTGAATACTCCTTATAAATCACTCTATATGTCCTTAATCTAAGTTTATAAAAACCTTTAAAGCTCTCTGTTAACGCCTTTACTTTATCTGTTTTTTTATATCCTCATATTTTTTAGCAAATATTTCAAGGCTATCGAGAATAAATCTTTGTATTGATTTGTCAATTCTCGATAAATCTTTTATAAACCCGATTTACATATCATGTATATCGCGCAGAAACAAAAATCCTCTTTCAAACCCAGAATGGATGTATAGTAAAATATCAAAAGTCTTTTATTAGCGCTAAGTTTAGTTTATATTGTATATTACAATAAAGAATCCATAATAATAATTCCTGAATTACTGATCATTAAATTGGAAAGATTAAAAGATGACCGGTCTTGAGAGAACAAAAAAAGCAATAATGGGTAAAAAGGTGGACAGAATCCCAACATTCCCCATTATAATTGCTTCTGCATGCGAGCTCACAAATGTAAAACAAAGGGATTATTCACTTAACCCTGAAATAATGGCAAATACCCTCATAAAGGCACGTGAGTTAATAGATGCAGATGGTATATATGTTTCCAGAGACAATTGGGTTTATCATCAAGCCCTGGGAGGAAAATTAATATTCCCCGAAGATGATGAGCCCTACAGCAAAGAAACTCTTCTTAATTCTGTAATGGAGTTTAAAAAGCTAAATGTACCAGACCCCGAAAATACCCCTGGAATGAAAACAATCTTAAAAGCGGCAAGAAAAGTGGTAAAAAAAGCTGGTGATAAATACTATATTCAAGCTAATATAGATTGCGGACCCTTCAGCCTTGCTTCAATTTTACGTGGGATACAAAATTTTATGATGGATCTCATAAGTGAAAATGAGAATAATATCAAAGAGTTTCTTAATTTCTGCACTGAAGTGGTTATTGCTTATGGAAAAGCCATGATAAATACAGGGGTACACGGGATACAATTTGGTGACTCATCAGCAAGCCTCATAAGCCCCGACCTTTATATTAAGTTTGTTCTTCCATATCAGGAAAAAGTTGTTGACGAACTAAATGACAGAAATTGTGATATCTGGATACATATTTGTGGTAAAACAGATCATCTACTTCCCCTAATTAAAAATTTAAATATACAGGGATTTGAAGTTGATTCACAGGTAGAATTAACAAAAGCCAGAGAATTAATAGGAGACAAAATAGCACTTAAAGGAAATCTTGATACTACATTTTTACTAAAAGAAACTCCCGAAGCAATATATAACGAAACTATTAGAATACTAAAAAGTGGAATGTTTAAAACCGGAATTATTTTCTCCCCAGGTTGTGGTGTACCAAGGAAAACGCCTCTGGAAAATTTAAGGGCAATAACAAGGGCATGTAAAGGTTATAAACCCACCTAATAAATTACATTATAAAAAGTTAACCGGGTCAATCACTCAAAGATTCAAATTTTTAATAAATCCAGATTTTTAAATTATATCAAAGCCAAAACAATATAGTTATTCTTTTCATCAAGAATTATAATCTTATTGGCGGAAGGTTAAAATATTCTTTGTAGGCATTTACCATTGCAAGATAATTATTTAATGGTACACTTTCGGTAATTGCGTTACTGGCAGTAAAAATGTGCCCTCCATCACCCCATCCCGCTTCCAAAATTTCAAAAGTGATCCGACGTATTTCTGTCTCATCATAAAAACTGAGGACCGTCCCACAATCCATATTTCCAAAAAATAAAACTCTACTCCCATACAGTTTCTTAAGTTTTCTTAAATCCATTCCGGCACTCATGTCAATTTCAAGATATGCATCCACATCACATCCTATTAAAAAATCTTCAATTACAGACCATAAGTTTCCATCTGAAGCATTAACTGAATATCTCCCACCTTCATGTATCCTCCGAGCACACTTTCTTACTTCAGGCATTATAAAACGTCTGTAAGCCTCAGGTGAGATCAGTAGTTGCTTACCGGCAAAATCCCCTCCAATTCCTATCTGATCAATCCCCATTGAAATATATACATCAATCAACTTTATTGCTCTTTTCGTAGCGAGTGAAAAATGTTCTTTTGCAATTTCTGGTTCGAGTACCATAACCTGCATTAAGTCTGCATCAGTCCAAATACCATGAAAATAAGCAGGAGCAAGAATTGGCAAATCAAGGCCTCTTCTACTCATCTCCTGTTTGGCAAAATGATAAACCAAAAAGCTTTCCTCAGGATACTCATTAAACAATAAATCCTTAACCCTTTTATTCCTTTCTATTAGTCTTTCTACAGGATCATCTTCAGCTTTAATTTTAAATCTTAGTCCTATTTCTTCTAGCGGGTCATAGAAATAAATCTGGTCTGGCACTGGATTTGGACACAGATATAGCATATCATGTCCGAGAATTTCAGAGAGATCAATCCTATCTTCTACATACTTCTTAACGGCATTTTCTAACCCGTACTCTTTCACAAACCTGAACCAGAGCTCCTTATCACTCATGTATTCAACCATTGTTCTTTTTAAAATCTCATCCGCAATGGGAGGTAAAAGCACATACTCAAATAAAGGGGTTCGATCGGGTTCTTTATGCTTAAAGGAAAGCTCCACTCTTTCTCGACTGGTCATATTTTTACACAGAGTTTTATTGAGAAAAATAATCAATAAGGATGAGGCTATTTATCCCCATAAATCTAATATCGGTTCTATCCTCGGAATAAACTATTTTCATAGATTTTGCAATTGCGCGTAAACTTAAGTTCATCACCACTCTCTCTATAGTTTCAAATAAAAATCTATTTCCATCTATTGTAGGCCCCCTAAGAATAATCAACTCTGGATTAAATATATTGGCGATATCAGCAAGTTTTTCGCCTAAATATCTTCCAACCTGCTCAAAAATATTCCTTGCAAAACGATCACCATTATTCGCCGCAATTATCATATGCTCTATTTTCAATTTAGAAATATCATTTCTGCAGTGTTTCAATATCTCACTGTTTACACCCTTGGACAATCCTTTCCTGGCAACGCTCAGAATATATTGAATTGAACTGACAGTTTCGAGGCAACCAGTATGACCACAGAAACAAAGCTGACCATCTGAAATTGAATGTGTATGTCCAAACTCACCAGCATAATATACTTTACCCATATAAATTTCACCATTTACTACAATACCCATTCCCACACCCTCTCCCAAAAGAACACATAAAAAATGATCTACCCCTATTCCTCTGCCATAATATTTTTCACCAAGAGCACATGCATTGGCATCATTCACCAGAAAACACGGTATATTATACTTTTCTTCGACTATATCTTTTAAAGGTACATCATACCAGTTCTTTGCATATAAGTATTCATGTGAAATTCCTAAATCCGGGTTTATATATCCACCAATGCCTATCCCTATCCCGAACAATTTTCTATTAATCTTTTTTGCTTCGATCACGAGTTTATCTATCAGACGAAAAAGTGAATCAAGTAATTCATCTTTTGGTACTCCAAAATATGTAGGCTCCTCTGATTGATATAGAATTTCTCCTATGGAGTTAATCAATACCCCTTGAATCGAAGAAACGTTTAATACCACCGCAATATTAAGACCAATCTCAGGATTTAATTCAAGCAAAACCGATTTTCTTCCACTTTTTGATACTGTTTTACTTGTTTCTTTGAGGAGACCCAGATCTATAAGAATTTTCGTATATTTTGATATTGCAGAGGGACTCAACCTAAGTTTCTCGGATAGCTGACTACGAGTTATCTGTTTGTTATTTAAAACAGATTTTAATATCTTACTAATTCTGCTTTTTTGAACAATCGAATACTTTGAAAACATAACGTAAGATTTTATCCTTTCAGTGCACCCGCGGATATACCACTTATAAAATCTCTCTGCATAAGCCACATAATTATCAGCACTGGAAACACCACTGCACAACCCATCGCAGCCATTGGTCCCCATATCAAGCCCTTATCCGTGATAAACCCAGCAATTGTTACGGTAAGAGGTTTTGCTTTATTTACAGTGAGTATAACGGCATACAGGAATTCATTCCAGCTATATACAAATGTGAGCATGCCAGTAGCAACAAGACCTGGTTTAACCATGGGAGTCGTAATATAGAAATACCTCTGAAACAAGTTACACCCATCCAGCATGCTTTGTTCCTCAACCTCATAAGGCACTTCCTGATAAAATCCTATCATAAGAATTATTACTAGAGGAATATTAAAACTTGTATTCATAATTATTAACGATAATACATTATCAAGTAAACCCAGGGTTCTTATAATGTAAAAAACCGGTACTGCTACAACAACTGCCGGATACATCTTCTGTACAAGAAACCATCCTCCAAAAACTTTTTTCAGTTTTCTGGGAAGTGCACCATTAATAAGAGCATATGCGGCCATACTACCACTCATCAACGTTAATACAGTAGTGCCAGTAGCAATGAGAAGAGAGTTTTTTAATCCTTTAAACATTTCATATTTTTTAACCGCATCTATAAAGTTCTGAAATGTTATCTTTGATGGAAAAACAACAGGAGGACTTGCAAAATATTCCTGTTCAACCTTAAATGCATTGGTAATAAGCCAGTAAAAGGGAAATAAAATCGAAATAAAAAGCAATATCAATACAATAACTCTGGTGGGAAAACCCAAAAAATTACTTAAATAACTTTTACTCCTCATCTTTGGTTTAAAAAAACCCATTATTCTATCCTCTTTAACTGACTTGATCTGAGTCTTATAAACAGCCATGCTATAATAGACATTGAACATATAAATAAAATAGCTGTTGCGGAAGAATAGCCAACCCTTAAAAACTTTATTCCCTGTCTGTAAATATAGGTTGGTAGCATCTCAGTTGCGCTCCCTGGCCCACCCTGGGTCATAACAAAAATTGTATCAAAAACCTTAAAAGCATCTATAAACCTTATCATAGCCACTATAACTATAACGGGAGATGTAATAGGAAGTACAATTTTTGTGAAAACCTTAAAGGGATTTGCCCCGTCTACACGAGCAGCCTCTATTATGTCTTTTGGTATTGCTTTTATTGATGATAACACCAGAAGAGCAACAAACGGTGTAAATTGCCAGCAATCGACAAGAATAATAGTGTAAATTGCAATTCTATAATCACCAAGCCATGAAACAGGTTTTAAACCGATTAATGTTAAAAGGTAATTTACAATACCATATGTCCTGTCCAACATCATACGCCACAGTGTGCCAGAAGCGACTGGAGCAATTATCAATGGTACCATTAAAAAGGTAATAAGAAGCCTTGATAAAAGATTATCATCTGAAAGCATCATCGCAATAATTATACCGAAAACCAGCTCAATAGATACTGACAACACAGCAAAGAAAATGTTATTTTTCAACGCCTTTATAAACAGCTCATCTTTAAACATATCAATATAATTTTTAAAACCAACAAACACTGGTGCCTGTTGAAGGTTCAACTTATAGCGCATAAAACTAAAAACAAAACCGTAACCCAATGGTATAAAGGCCGCTATAAGAAGAACAGTAAAAACCGGTACTAGAAATAGCCAGGAATGAATTTTATCAGTTCTGCTCTGGATAATATTTCTCGAGATTAACATGATATCTTAAAATACAGGTTAGGCCCTTCATTAATCAAGAAAGACCTAACCTGATTATCACCTCCATAAGAATGTAATTATTTTCTTATACGAGATTTCACATAATTATACTCTATGTTTTTTACTCCTTCTGGCGGTGGATATTCGCTAAGAATCTTTTTTAATCCTTCTTCCATATATGATACAGCTTTCTCTATATCCCATTGATTTGTAACATAGTTTGATACAGCATCTCTTATAACTGTTTCTGCCATGGTCCCCGCAGGAATTCTCCACCATATGAGTGCTCCCCTATCTGATGCCTCCTTATGAGGATATAATTTATGGCTTTTCACCTCTGGCTGTTCCCAAACAGATTTACGTGACGGGAGGATCGAATACTCTACGAAATTCTGCAACTGCTTTTCTTTGCTTGTATAAAACTTTATCCATTCCCAGGCAGCATCTTTGTTTTTGGCAGCCTTCGGTATACCAATGTCCCAGGAGGACAAATTTGATAGTCCAGTCTTTTCAAATGGAAGTAATCCTATTGCCCATTTACCAACAACCTTAGATTTCTCCGGGTTATCGCCATTAGGAGCAATAGCCAGAGTTGGCCAGGAGAGTGCTACCGCGGCATTACCATTTAGAAAAGCAGCATCTGATTCAGGTAAACCCCAGGCGGGTGCTGCAGGATCTGCATACGAAAACCACCTCTTAACTATTCTGAGAGCTTCTCTTGTTTCAGGTGAATCAATCATAACATTCCAGTCTTCATCAGCCCATACTCCGCCAAGTGACCAGTGCACACACATCCATAATCCGCTAAGCTGTTCCTTTACTCCAGGAATTGCCATACCATAAAATCCTTTTGAAGGATCATGAACTTTATCCAATATCACAAATAATTCTTCCCACGTATCTGGAATTTCTTTTATAAGATCTGTTCTGTATGCCAGCGTCTGTGGGGTATTTGAAAATGGTATTCCCATTATTTTACCAGCCCATTTTCCCGATTGCTCCCACAAACTTGGAATAATATCATCAGCATCCCAGTTGTCCCTATTAATATATGGCTCAAGATCAATCAAATAGGGTTCAAACTCTCCATCCCACTGGCAGGCAGGTGTAACAACATCATACGTTGTATCACCGGTAGAAAGAGCTATCCCCATTTTTTCGTACAGCGTTAGGTATGGAAAATCAACAATTTCTACTTCGATACCCGTCTTCTCTTTAAACTCAGGTGCATAAGCTTTTGCTGCTTCAGCGTATGTAGCTGAAAAGTACAGAGCTGTAATTTTCTGACCGGCAAAAGGTTTACCCTTTTCTTCTGGAGGAGGAGCCTCCTTTTTCCCACCGGCAAATACAAGAGAAACAAAACATAGCAATACTACAATCACAATAAGAGATACATACTTTTTCATAAATACCCCCTTCTTTTTAGATTTTATTTAAATTATGCATAAATTGAATGCGTTTTTTATTTTATAATTAAGAAGTATTAATGTCAATATTTTTTTATTAATTGCAATAAATTACAAATATTATATTTAAATAATTGACAAAATAATAATAATCATTTAAAATCCATTATATTATTTGAATAAGTAAAATTTGTATAATTATTTAAATCTCAATCCAACATTTATTTTTAATAAATCGAACTGAAGACAAAAATTTTGAGGAGATTATGTCATGAAGAAAAAACAGATCGAAAAACTTCAAAACTATTTTTATGACGAATTAATAAATAACACTTTGAAGTTCTGGATAAATAATGCACCAGATTTTGAATACGGTGGATTCCATACATGTCTTGATAGAAAAGGCGATCTTTTAAGTACCGATAAGCCGATGTGGGTTGTATGCAGATTCACATGGCTCCTTTCAAAATTGTACAACGAACTCGGCAAAGAAGAGAAATGGCTTGAACTTGCAAAGCACGGCATAGATTTTATTAAAAAGTACGGGTTTGATAAAGATGGAAGAATGTTTTATGCGGTCACAAAAGATGGTCGCCCATTAAGGAAAAGAAGATACCTTTTCACAGAAACTTTTGGAGTGATCGCATTTGCAGAATATGCACGAGCCTCAGGAGAAAAAGAATGTCTTGAGCTTGCCAAAAAAACAATGAAACTTATTCAGGAACTCCGCAACAAACCGGGAGCTCTTGAGCCCAAGATCTACCCTGAGACTCGAAGAACGCGAGATCATTCAATGGCAATGATACAGATAAATACCCTTCAGGTTTTACGTGCCGCAGATGGTTATAAAAAAGAGTATGACGAACTTATAGATAAAGCTATAGAAGAAGTTTTCAAGTATTTTGTAAAGCCAGAAAAGAAATGCCTTTTAGAAATAGTTGGAGAAAATGGTGAGTATCTTGGAGAATTACCCGAGGGAAGATGCGTAAATCCAGGTCATACGATTGAAACCGCCTGGTTTATCATGGAGGAAGGAAGATACAGAAATGATATGACACTTGTAGAAAAAGCCCTTCCCCTTCTCGACTGGTCTCTCGATCTCGGCTGGGATAAGAAATACGGTGGCATCTTTTATTTTGTTGATATAGAAGGCAAACAACCTTTTCAATTAGAGTGGGACATGAAACTTTTCTGGCCACATAATGAAGCAATATATGCTACACTACTCGCTCATTTCCTCACCGGTGAAAAACGATACCTTGATTGGTTTGATAAAGTTTTTAACTGGTCTATAAAACACTTTCCCGACAAAGAATATGGAGAATGGATAGGATATCTCCACAGGGATGGGAGTGTGGCTCTTGACTTGAAAGGCAATTTCTGGAAAGGCCCTTTCCACTTGCCAAGACAACAGCTTTACTGCTATTTATTGCTTAAAGAGCAATTAGAAAAAGTATAATTCTCAACTTCTTTTAATACAGCTTTTAGTAAATGAGAAATAAATTATTTTAAAGGCAGATAATACAATACTGCACCTGCCCCACATAATGCTTCAAAAGCAATAAGGATTAATACAAGATTAGTCTCCTTTATCCCCCCTGTGATTTTCATTATGAGTTGAGCCAAACCCACAGGGCCATTATCGGGGCAATGAAGTTTACCATTATTGTAAACACCCCACCATCCTTTACTTGGAAATTTATTAATTGCCTTAATTAAAAAATCTATACAATATGGAATAATTATAAATACACCTGCTGTTTCAAAATTACCTATTATTATTGCAGAAGCAATTATGGCTCCT
>CAZFGQ010000075.1:0-12286 GCA_964518675.1 uncultured Spirochaetota bacterium | reverse complement strand
TTAGAATGGATGTCGAGTTTTCTGAAGAATAGAAATCCTAATACAAAGTATAACTAAAAATATTGCAGTGCCGGTGAGCTTCGAACAATTTAACTCAATATTTGTTAATTTCTTTATCATAATGAAAAACTAGAAGTTTTGCCTTATAAAAAACATCAACATGATCCAATCCTGGGTTAGACAGATGAAAAATAGCATATTATGTATTATTTTAATCTTATTTTCATGTGCATATTTATTATTTTTTTTGGCAAACAAGGCCAACGGTGAGATACCGCCCGGAACGAGGCAAATGATAAACAACGCTGAAAAAAGTGCCATAGATTGGCTCAAATCACAGATGGTACCAAATGATGTTGTTAAATTACCGGCTCCAGACAGAAGAAGATTGATACTCAGCTATACCGTCCCTCCAGATGATCCGGTTTACAAATACATAGCCCCGAGGTCTTTTATATATGATGATGCTGTAGCAATAGTGGCGTTTACAATGGCAGGTGAAATCAGATCGGCCGAGGCTATAATAAATACACTCTGGAGGCTCCAGCGGGACGACGGGAGCTTCTACTTCACCTACAATACCCACAATAGCTGGCCAAACGAGGATGATAATGAAGGAGCCATTATAAGAACAGGAGCTCTGGCCTGGGTTGGCTTTGCAACAGTTTATTATCTAAACGCAATGTTAGAAAAATACCCAGATTTTATCAAAAAAGATATTATAGGAGAAAGGGCCTTCGAGGTTTCGAGAAAACTTGCCGATTTCATGGTTAACCATCAGGTAAATGACAAAGAAAGTCCCCTTTATGGCCTGATAACAGGTGGATATGGGGAGTATGTCCTTAAAATTGAAGATGGGAAACTCGTTGAGAGATTTAACAGAGCAGCTCTTAATTGGGCAAGTTCAGAACATAACATAGATGCTTATTTTTTTCTGAGAGACTTTGGAAGACTTACAGAAAACGAAAAATACCTGAAATCTGCAGAGAAAATAACATTGGGACTCTCAAAACTCTGGAGTACCATGGATGGCCAGTTTTATAGAGGAATCAAAGGGGATGGCAAAATCGACAGGGCACTTCCACTTGATTGTGCAAGCTGGGCGGAAATGTACCTGATAGCTATTGGTGATATGAACAGGGCAAGAAAAACATTGAATACCATAGAGGCAAAATACAGGATTTCCAGAAATGGATTAAACGGATACAGGCCATATGCCAGTGGTCCTATATATGAGGATCCCGAGGTCAATCGATACTTTAAATCCCAACTTGGCTTTAATACCTGGGAAAAATCAGATCTTATCTGGATTGAGGGAAACATGGGCGTAGCGGCAGCATTCTATAAAGCCGGAGATAAAAATAAAGCCCAGGATATAGTTAAATGGTCGCTCCAGTTTCAAAATAATGGCGGATTCCTCTACGCTAATAAAAACATACCATACCACTTCAATAGCTATCCCTCCGTTGCAAGTACCGGGTGGTTTATAATTCTTGCAGAAATAATGAAAAGTGAAAAGAAAAACAGGAGTTTCTGGGACAAATGAATCCATTAAAAACGTATAAAAAGAAAACTTTATTTATTCTATGCTTTATCATTTTAGTTTTAACAGTCAGAAGTGGCCAGTCAATGGAAGATATAAAAAACAAGGTGGGTCTCTTTCCAGTACCCGGCACTTCAAACAATACAGAACTCAAAACCGTAAAGCGCATCCTGAATATCCAGGGTATCCAATATGACATTTTAAAGTCTCCCCGGCAAATTCACGAATATTCATTTATCATCATTACCGGTCAACTTCTCAACAAAAATGTCAATCCTGATCTGGTTAATGAACTCTACGATTATGCTGATTTCGGCGGAACATTACTCGCCGCTGGCGAGGTTGGAAACATTCTCTACCCTCTCTTTGGTATCACAGACTACAAACCCTCACAGAATAGATACAGGTTGTACTTTAAAAAAACCCGCGATCCAGCTCTCAGATATATTGACCACCCCAATGAGTATGAAATTTCACTTGGCAATGGAGAAAAAATCTTTTACAAAAAGGTAATCTGGTCCCACGGCTACAACGTTGACAGAGATACAGAGGTTCTGGGGAGTTTTAAAGACGGTATGGCAGGTTTCATCAAGTACCATTACGGACGGGGTACCTCTTACTTACTGGGACTCTCCTTTACTGAATCAGTTCTCATTCCACAGGTTGGCCAGGATTACGAGGCCCAGAGAAAGTTTGTCAATACATTCGAACCTTCCGCAGATGTGATAATGCTTATAATTAAAGCCATATACGAACACTACGTTAATATTCCAGTATACATATCTCCAATCCCCCAGGGTAAAACAACCGCCCTTATTATAACACACGACGTTGATGCACAAACCTCTTTTGTTGATTCGTTAAAGTTTGCAGAGCTCGAAAAGAAATACTCGACAACCAGCACATTCTTCATTAACACAAAATACTTTACAGATTGGATGGATATTGGCTATTACAACATACCGGAAAACAAGGAAGCTCTGATAAAACTGAAAAACATGGGATTTGATATTGGTTCTCATACTGTTAGCCATTATAAAAAACTTTCAGAGGCACCTGAAGGAGATCCAAATGTAACCTTTAAAACATATAATCCTCAAAATCAGATTACTGTACACGGGGAGGTAAGGGTAAGCAAGGAACTTCTGGATAGAGATATACCCGGTCAGAACACTATTTCATACAGATCAGGTGACCTTGAGTTTCCTCCCACACTCATCAAGGCATTGGATCAGGCAGGATACCTGTACGATTCCACATTCTCAGCGAATGATATACTTACAGCCTTTCCGTATCGTGCATCAAAACTCCGTATCCCAACCTCTGAAGAATCCAGAGTTATAGAAATTCCTGTAACACTCGATGAATCAATGGGATTTTTAACACCAGAAAAAGTAGAAAGAGCAGTCACAATCTGGAATGATGTTATTTACAACAACATGAAAAATGAGGCCATCTCGGTGCTGCTCATCCACCCATCCGACACAAGAGAGAAAAATTACAAACTAATAGCTGAAGAAAAAGTAATAAAATATGTTAAAAGCCTTGATGGATGGATGGGCAATCTTACTGAGTTCGGAAATTTCTGGAGACACAGGGAAAAGTTAAAATTCAGTTGGCATTTAATTGAGGATAATACCCTTGTAATAAAAATCAATGAAGTAAAATCTAAAATTGATAAAAATATAAGTTTCGTAATTGCAAAACCGGAAAAAATCAAAAGTATCAGAGTGACTGACATCAATGAGAAAAGTCTGGCATTTAAAAGCTTTAAAAGGAATTCAAAGCTCTACATCATCCTTACCAGATAATGCGGGATTATTGCCGCTTTCAGAAATCCTGACATACATTTGAAGATAAAAACATTAATAAAAACCATCGGATTATTAAATTAACTTTGCCATGAATATCTCTCTATTACTATAATAAAAATCGATAAAAGAACAACACGATGAAATTACTTCTTTTAAGCGGAAATCCATACAATCCAAACCTGTCCTTTTATCACCAGTTTAAAGAGCTATCCACAGCACTAAATAATTACAGAATAGAGACAACCATTGCTTTTCCCAGTAGAAAAAGTAAAACCAAACTTTCTGAGAATCTGAAGCAATTCAACGCAATTATCGCCCTTGGGTACCCCGATCAATTTAAAATAAACAGATATCTGGATATCCCGTTTTTTCTCTGGACACAGGTATCAAAACCCCCCGATGTATCCGGGTTTGACAATCTTATAGCTGTTCCCCTCACCAGAACTACAGAGGTTTTTCTTCTGACAGCCGGAGTAAAAAATGTAGAAAAAGTAATACCCCATGGAGTAAACACGGATATTTTCAGACCTGATAATAAAAAAAGACTGAGCACAAGAAAAGAACTTGGTCTTGGCAATAAAATGGTTATAGGGTTTGCAGGCAATAATAGCCACAGAAAAAGGTACGATGTGCTCCTCGAAACTTTCAGATATATCACTCAAAAAATTCATGATTCAATTTTGCTCATAAAAACCGATAAGAAGAGCACTGAAGAAGGTTTCAATATCCCTGGATTAATAGATAAGTACAACCTGAGAAACAGCGTAAAAATCATTGAAGGGGCTGTAAGTATTGAAAGAATGGTCTGCATATATAATGCAATGGATATATATCTCCATCTCTCAGAATGGGAGGGTTTTGGAATACCCGTGATTGAGGCAGGCGCATGTGGTGTTCCCGTTATAACTCATCCAATTCAGGGACCCTACGAACTCATTCCCTATCCCCATATTCTGCATATAGAAGGTAAATACATTAACGAAGATGGCACATTGTTGAGATATGCCGAACCGCAATCGGCGGCAAAGACAGTTCTTTCGCTTGTCAAAACCCCAAATAAACTAAAAGCTCTCTCATTTTCCATGAGAGAGCATGTATTACATAATTTTTCCATTAATTTAATTGCTAAAAAATGGTTGGAACTTTTAAACAGATACCTTGTTTAAAGGTTTTTATACTCTTTCACTTTTATGAAATATTCTTTTTAACAGGAGGACATTTTTTCAGACCGATATGAGTTTATTTACGACCTCAACGGCAGTGGCCGCATCGGGGGCATACCCATCAGCACCTATTTCTTCTGCGTAATTCTGGGTTAGTGGAGCACCTCCAACTATTATCTTAGCCTTGCAGTCTTGACTTTTCGCCAGTTCAATTACATCCTTCATGTTAACCATAGTAGTCGTTAACAGAGCACTCATTCCAATAACATCGGCATTTTTCTCCTGGGCAGTTGAAACGAACTTATCGGGTTCAACATCAACTCCCAGATCCACAACCTGCCATCCAGCTCCTTTCATCATCATAGCAACCAGATTCTTGCCTATATCGTGTAGATCCCCCTTGACAGTTCCAATTACAACAACTCCCTTTGGTTTTACTCCGGATTTTGTCAGAAGGGGTTCAAGGATTCCCATACCAGCATGCATGGCTCTCGCGCTTACCAGAACCTCTGGCACATATATTTCACAATTTTTAAACTTTACACCAACGACCTCCATTCCCGCAATCAGTCCCTCGTCAAGGATCTTTTTAGGTGGCAAACCTTCATCAACTGCCTGCTGTACAAGCTCTTTCACCTTTGTTGCATCTCCAGCAATCAAAGCTTCCGCTATACCTTTTAAATCTGCCATTATTTCCTCCCGTTGTCCTTTATTCCACTTATTATATAAAATATTCAATTCTCAGTCAAACTGTTTACAAGGATTACCTTTTCCAGAAAGTTGGTGTAAATAGAACAAGTACCGTATAAACCTCCAGCCGTCCTATCATCATTATAATACTGAGATACCATTTGATAAAATCAGGATAAAAAGAGTAGTTCCCTGCCGGTCCTATTCTACCAAATCCAGGGCCAATATTCCCCAGTGTAACAAGGGCAGTTGCAAGAGAAGTTTTGATACCGACACCAGATGTAGATACAATCAGTGTGGTCAGTAAAATTAAAAAAATGTATAGAAAAGCAAATCCAAATATCGAATGAATAACATCAGCAGAGACCACCCTTCCATCCATTCTAACCTGAAACACGGCGTTCGGATAAATCTGGTATTTTAGTTCCTTCCATCCCTGTTTAAACAGTGTAACAATTCTTACAACTTTAATTCCTCCCCCCGTCGATCCCGAACATCCACCGATAAACATGAGAACAAAAAGAACAGTCCTTGACAATGCAGGCCACTTCTCATAATTAGTCGTCGTAAAACCTGTTGTTGTAAGGATTGAAGCAGCCTGAAAGAAAGCATATCTAAGGCTTGTTCCAAGAGAATCATAAGTTCTGGAAAAATTCCAGATTGCAATAAAAAATGAGGCCGTAATAAATATTCCAAGATAAGCTTTTAGCTCTGTATTCCTTAACACAGGTTTTATATCCCCTGAGAGCAGCCTGGAATAAAGGGAAAAATTCATTCCAGCAAGAATCATAAAAGCAGTTACAACTCCATCTATGTAGGCCGAATTGTAGTGCCCCACACTCTTATTCTTCGGAGAAAATCCACCAGTGGCAAGTGTGCCAAATGTGTGGGTCAGTGCATCGAATAGGTTCATTCTGCCAATGTAAAGTAGTACCACCTCAGCAATAGAAATTCCAAGGTATATAAGCCACAGTTTTTTTGCCGTTTCACCTATTTTAGGCGAAATTTTCTCAACCGTGGGGCCCGGTGCTTCTGCTTTTAAAAGTTGCAAGCCTCCCACCCCCAGAAGGGGAAGAATAGCCACAGTGAGAACTACAATTCCCATACCACCGAGCCAGTGTGTCAGTGATCTCCAGAAGAGCATTGATTTTGGCAGTGCCTCGATATCGGTAAGTATTGAAGCCCCTGTTGTGGTATAACCCGACATTGTTTCAAAGAAAGCATCTACATAGCGCGGTATTGCTCTCGAGGTAAAAAAGGGAATTGCACTGAAGGAGGAGACAATAAGCCAGGAAAAAGAAACAAAGAAAAAACCATCACGGGGTGAGAAAAATCTCCTCTCAGGATAAGGCATAAACAGATATATACCAAGACCTATGGCCAGCATCACAACTATCGGATAAATAAAATTAGGAATCATCTCCCTTTCGCCATAGGCCACCGCAACTATTATGGGAAAAATCATGAAAAAAGAAATAACAATTAGAAGGATGCCAAATGCCCTTACCAATAGTTTGATATTCATAGTTTTTTCGTAAAAATATTTACCAGTTTTGGAATTGATTCTTTTTTTGATATTGCTACTATATAATCGCCCGTTTTTATAATTGAATTTCCATCAGGAAGAATATTAGTCTCATTCCTTGTGAGTGAAACAACCAGCGTCTCTGAAGGCAAGTTAATCTCTTTCAATCTTCTCCCCGCGACATCGGGGTTTTCAACCATAAGCTCAATCAACTCAACCCTTCCATCTGCAAAACTGTATATATTCTTAATATTCCCCCTTCTGGTCAATTTCAGGATCGTGTTAACCATACTAGAGTTTTTACACACCGTAACATCCACACCAAGTTTACCGGCCATTTCTACATAGTTCCTCTTATCAACAACTGCAATTGCCCTCTTTATTCCCAGGGTTTTACCAAAAATAGCTGAAATAATATTTAGCTCCTGGTTTCCGGTTGCCGTGATCAAAAGGTCATAATCATATAGTTGGTTCATATCGTAGATTCCCTCATCAGTAATATCCTCATTCAAAATGATAGCCCCCTGGAACCTCTCCGATAACTGTTTGCATCTCTCGATATCCCTATCAATCAGAATTATATTATGTTTTATCTTTTTGAAGAATCTGAACGGTCTCTTCGAGAAAAACTTCATGTCCCGCTTCTGTTTTTCAAGCAGGTGTTCAG
Organism: uncultured Spirochaetota bacterium; assembly: GCA_964518675.1. Lineage (GTDB taxonomy): Bacteria > Spirochaetota > B62-G9 > B62-G9 > CAZFGQ01 > CAZFGQ01. The sequence goes on along the minus strand of CAZFGQ010000075.1, from coordinate 4,884 downwards.
CAACATAAGTCCCAATCCTTCCCCCGCCGGCAATTACAATCTTCTTTAACTCAAGTTTGAACTTTCCAAGACTTGCAAATAACTCCTCAAGGACCTCTTCGGAAGCCAAAATATAAAGATTATCTTCGGGCATAATTTTAGTATAACCCGAAGGTATGAGAAGCTCATTTTGCCTTGATATAAAGGCCACAAGGAAATCAAGTCCTGAGGATTCGCGCAATTCCTTTATGGTTGTGTTAACAACAGGTGAGTTATGTTCTATTATTATGTTCCTTATCTGAAAAGAAGTTTTCTCAAATCGAAGAACCTCACTTAATGCGCCATACTCAATTGCCTTGATTATATCTTTTGCAGCTTCAACCTCAGGATTAACCAGATAATCGATTCCCATAAACTTATTATGGGTGGAGTATACATTCTCATACTCAATATTTTTAATTCTGGCAATCTTACACGGAACCTCAAACTTTTCTCCAACAATTCCACAGGAAATAATGTTAACCTCATCTGAATCCGTTACCGCTATGAAAAAATCTGCGTTACCAACGCCTGCCCTCTCCAGTATCTCGAGATTATTCACCTCACCATTTATAACCATACAATCCAGATAATTAGAAACTCTCCTTGCTACTCTCGTATCCTGCTCAATAACCACCACATCTCTATTTTCTTCTATAAGTTGCCGAGCAATCTGTTGGCCAACCGTGCCTGCCCCGGCTATTACAGCTTTCATCATATTTTCCTGTAAAACAAGATTAAAATAATTACCAGAACAAGCTCAAAGGTCTCTACATAATCCAATTAAAAACACTAAATGATAATTATTCTAAAAACCAGAATACATTAAAAGTAAAATATAGTTAAAACAAGAGAATTGAAAATCAAAAAATATTGACCTTCTTAAATATACTTAATAAAATAGCATTGTACGAGTTATGTCAGGCTGAAAAAGCCACCCAGACTCGTAAGAGTCGGGGTGGCTTTTTTATTTTCCATTTTGGATTCATTTTATTTGATCTTCTTAAAATTCCCCCATAAGGAGGTCATAAAATGACTGGCGGCAGAATTGTTTTCCTCCTTTATCTCTTATTAACACTCATTATTGGCATTACCTTCAGGAAAAAATCAAGCCAGAGCACGACAGAGTTCTTTCTGGCTGGAAGGAATATTCAAAAATTACTCTTATTCTTTACAATGGCTGCTACCAATTTCAGCGCTTTTACCGTATTTGGATTTTCCGGTGCGGGATACAGGATTGGTTACAGTTTCTATCCGGTTATGGGATTTGGCACAGGCTTTATGGCGCTATCCTTTCATGTAATTGGCAAAAAGATATTCCTGCTGGCAAAAGAAAGAAACTATATTACCCCCTCAGATTATATCTATGATAGATACAACTCTAATTTACTCAAAAAATTATTCTCTTTTATCATGGTCGTATTCACCCTTCCCTATATCTCAATACAGGCAATGGCGAGCGGGCAATCATTGAACTCACTTCTAGGTATTCCCTATTTTGCAGGAGCAGCGCTAGTAACTCTTTTCGTTATTGGATATGTATCACTTGGGGGGATGCGATCAATCGTCTGGACAGATCTTCTCCAGAGTATCATGATTCTTGGCCTAATGCTTACAGCTTTCATCCTGATAGCCAACAGGGGAGGAGGTTTTATCAATATCCATGGTGAAGTTCTCAACACCACCCCTCAACACTTTTCAAGACCGGGTACTGGAGGTGCCATGCTTCCTGGAATCTGGTTAGGATACATGGCAATGTGGTTTTTTGCTGATCCGATGTTTCCCCATTTATTCCAGCGTTTTCTGGCAGCAAAAGATAAAAAATCAATAGAATACACAACAGTACTTTATCCACTGATAACAACTTTTCTCTTCTTCCTGACCGTTTCAATAGGCGTAATGGGAAGGGGAATAATTCCGGATTTAAAACCACAGGAGAGTGATAGAATTTTACCCCTTCTTCTTGGAAAGTTCACATCCCCAACAATTAGCATGATAATCCTCATGGGGGGACTGGCAGCATTAATGTCGACAATGGATTCTCAGCTCCTGACCCTAACTTCGATGATAAGCCTCGATTTCAGTAAATCCAAAAGGATATCTGTACTTGGGGAGAAGCTAATTGGGATTTTTCTCGGACTAGTAGGCCTGGCCATAGCGGCAAAACCGCCCCAGACCATTCTCAGTTTTATCAATAAAACCACATTCTATGGATTGAGCGTTCTCGCCATTCCGGTAATAGGAGGACTCTACTGGAAAAGAGCAACAAAATATGGGGCTTTTTTCAGCATTATTTGCGGCGAATTCATGGTAATTGGTTTTTACACTGGTTTTCTAAAGACCAAATCAATTCTTCCCATTATCCCAATACTGCTGGTTACAGGTGCTGTATTTATCATTATTAGCCTTCTTACAGGAGTTACAGATGAAAATACAGAAATAGTATTTCCGGTAAAAACAGGAGGATATATATGGGCCGGGTTTTTCATTCTGATATTTATTCTTGCCAACGATTTCTGGCGATGGTATAAACCACCAATAATACTCCTTGGTCTTCCAGGATGGGTATGGTACTTCTTTGCCCTTGGGATTATTCTAACGATTCTATACAGAGTATTTTTCAGTTTTTCCAGGGATGAGTATCCCAAAAAAGCAATTGGTTAAATACTGATTTAAAATAGATAACCTGATGCTTCAAATAGGGCAAAAATTAAGCAGGTACCGGGTCAACATGGACAAATGCATAATCAACAAGTTCATCAGATTGTATGGCATATTGAACCTTTTTCGCTATCTCATGTGATTTTTCTGTAAGAAGATTCTTGTCAACCTCTATATGCACCTCTACATGAATGAAGGTTCCAATATAGTGAGCCTTAACCTCATTTAATCTAATAACCCCTGGAACCGAGAGTGCAAGTTTTTTTATTCTTTCAATCACTTCCTCAGGAGGTTTTTTCCCCATTAGAAACTCAATATTATCCATACCTATTTTTAAACCAGAATAAATAATGAAAATCCCTATAATCATTGCAACAATACTGTCTGCAATTCTGTAACCAGACATGACCAGAATATTTCCAAGTAATACAGATAGACTGATTAATATGTCATTTCTATAATCAACAGAGGATGCAATAAGTGCAGGGCTATTTGCACGCTTTCCCCTTATTCGAAATATTATAAACATAAATAGTTTAACCACTATAGCGAAAATTACAATACCAACAACATATCTATTTATGATAATTGGTTTGGGAACAAAGAAAGATTCAAAAGAATCCCTTATAATCTGAAAACCAAGAATAGCAGCGAGAATTGCCACCATTAATCCTGCCAGAGGTTCTGCCCTGTGATGGCCAAAAGGATGATCCCTGTCGGCCTGTTTTGAGGAAAGCCTTACAGCTATAAAAATTGCTACTGAAGATATAATATCTGTGAAGGAATTAAACGAATCTGAAAGCAAAGCCAGACTGCTTGAGTATATCCCACCTCCAAGCTTTACTGAAAAGAGAATGGTATTGAGGATAATTCCAAGAATGGTTAACCTTACCTTACTTCTAAGCAATTATAAGCCTCTTATAATAATATTCAAAATCACAATACACAAACTTAGACATATTATATTGTACTGTAAAATATTTTATTGCTCGAGCTATTGAAATATCTATATATTTCAGTAAAAAATTAATAATTATAATTCTTATGAAATCCCAGCAAAATCCTGTAAAAAAATACCTTGGACTTGCAATATTTTTTTTGCTCGTTATAGGAGTCCTGATAGCATTTTCAAATCTCAGTCATCTTAAACAGCACTTTGCCAGTTTGAATCCAGTTTATCTATTGCTTTCAATTCTCAGCGCATTATGTGTATACATTATTGAAGGACTCATCTTAAAAGAAGCACTCTATCTTTTTAATGAAAAGATAAAGACCTTCCTCAGTATAAAATACTCATTCATCATTAATTCGATTGGATATCTGGTTTCTCTTGGAGGATTAACTCCATTTGCTACACAGGTTTATATCCTTGATTACCACAACATCAACGCCAAGAAATCAACACTAACGAGAATACTACAGATAATGCTATTCAACATAGTTTTCAATATAATGCTGATTGTTGGTTTCATTTTTCTCGTTATTAACAAGGCAAGTTATAACTACTCAAACTCCATTATTTTGATTCCGTTTGTAGCACTTATAGTCATTGTTTCTCTTTTCTACTTCACCCTATTCTGGAAAAAATTTCGTGTCGTATTTACTAGAATATTCACAAACATCATTAACAAAATAATCCGCATATTTACAAAGAAAGTAAAAATAAGCCCTCTTACCATACTTGATTATCTTGGAGAGTTTGATGAAGGGTTAAAACAGCTCATTTCCAAACCCTCCAACTTTATACTGATGGTCCTTACAATACTGGTGGATTGGGCTTTCTGGATGGGAACCCTGTATTTTGCTTTCCTCGCAGTGAACTATAAAATAAATATAGAGTTCCTCGTTGTTGGCTTTGCTGTCGGTCAGATAATTGGGGTAATATCCATGGTACCAGGAGGGGCGGGGACTCTCGAAGCATCCATGTCACTCGCATTCAAGGCTTTTGGTATTCCTTTTGAAACATCAATAGCTGCTGTACTCATATACAGATGTACATTCTATATTTTTCCATTTCTCCTGAGTATGCCCCTGTACTTCAGCCTCAAGAAAAAACTTGAGCCTGCAACCAGAAAAAAATAAGAAGGCAAAAAACTTGGATTATAAAAATGTTAGAAAAAACTCGAAAGAGAAACCCGGGGAAAAATACTGTATTAAGAACAGGCAAAAATTGGGGTGCCTTGTTCATAAAAAATAATTATTATT
>CAZFGQ010000074.1:0-12326 GCA_964518675.1 uncultured Spirochaetota bacterium | reverse complement strand
ACTGCAACATTTTTAATTCTATTTTGCATTCGGATTTCTATTTTTCAGAAAATTCGACATTAGTTCTAATATCCAGAAAGCCTGAAGCACATCACCACAGATATGCAAACTTTAATCAAATAACTGCTGAAGAATTAAACTTTCGACTCTAGTAGAGAAATACAGTAAAAAAATAACATTTCATTACCTAAACAACCGTTCTAAAAACATTAAATTAAATGTTTTACACTCCTTTAAAATAGACGCAACCACAACTCTAAATTTTGAACTCGCTCTTTACCCTCTCAATCTCATCGCGAAAAATTATTGCCCGCTCGAAGTTGAGCTCCCTAGCTGCAGCAAGCATCTCATTTTCAAGTGCCTTGATGTACATCTTTCTCTGCTTGGGATTCAGAAGATTAAATTGCTGCCTTATTATATGGAGATCCTCCTTAAAAATTTCTGCTTTTTCTTTCTTCTTTCTCTTAAGGATATCAACAACCTCTTTCTGAATACTCTGGGGAACTATGCCGTGTTTTCTATTGTATTCCTCCTGGATACGTCTCCTGCGCTCTGTTTCCTCTATTGCTTCACGCATGGCATCGCTTATCCGATCTGCGTACATAATGACAGTTCCATTAATATGACGGGCTGCTCTGCCAGCGGTCTGGATGAGTGACGTAGCAGACCTCAGAAAACCTATCTTATCCGCATCAAGTATTGCAACAAGTGATACCTCGGGAAGATCAAGTCCCTCCCTCAGGAGATTTATTCCAACGAGTACATCAAACTCACCCGCACGGAGGTCCCTTAAAATATCAACACGATCGAGTGTGTCAATCTCTGAATGAAGATATGTTACCTTAATCCCAAGATCTCCAAGATACTGGGCAAGGTCCTCTGCCATCCTCTTTGTAAGGGTTGTCACAAGAACCCTTTCATTCCGCTTGATCCTTATAGAAATTTCCCTGACAAGGTCCTGAATCTGGTTTTTCGATGGTCGTACCTCAATCTTTGGATCAAGCAACCCTGTGGGTCTTATTATTTGCTCGACTATCTGCTGGCTCTTTTTTCTCTCATATTCACCGGGTGTAGCAGATACGAAAATTACCTGGTTTATCAGCGCCTCAAACTCATCAAACTTCAGTGGCCTGTTATCAAGAGCAGAAGGAAGGCGAAAACCATGCTCAACCAGTGTAAGCTTTCGAGATCTGTCCCCCTCATACATTGCACCAAGCTGTGGTATGGTCACGTGGGACTCATCAATAAACAACAGGTAATCCTCGGGGAAATAATCTATCAAAACAGCTGGCCTTTCACCCTCCTCCCTTCCGAAAATATGTCTTGAATAGTTCTCAATACCACTGCAGTATCCAACCTCCCGGAGCATCTCAAGATCGTAGAGTGTTCTTGACTGAATCCTGTGTGCCTCAAGAGGTTTATTATTCTCGATAAAATACCTGTATCTTTCCTCAAGCTCTTCCTCTATTTTTGCACAGGCCTCCAGGATACTGGCTGGCTCCACAACATAATGTGATGCCGGATAGATTACGATTGAATCCCTATCTTCAATGATTTCTCCAGAGACAGGATTGACTATCAGTATTCGCTCAAGCTCATCCCCGAAAAACTCAAGCCTTATGAGGTTCCGGGAATATCCAGGAAAAACTTCAATTACATCTCCCCTTACCCTGAAGTTTGAGCGAGCCGTTTCATAATCATTTCGAGAATAATGTATCTCAACAAGTTTCCTCAGTATGTAATCCCTTTCGTATTCCTGCCCTTTTTCAAGAACAAGCCTCATCCTCTTATATGTTCTTGGATTGCCAACGCCATATATACAGGAAACCGTTGCAACCACTATTACATCCTCCCGCTCCATTAGGCTCTGGGTCGCGCTGAGCCTCATCCTGTCAATTTCATCATTAATCGAGAAATCCTTTTCTATATAAGTATCGGTTGCGGGAAGATATGCTTCAGGCTGATAGTAGTCATAGTAGCTTACGAAGTATTCCACAGCATTCTCGGGAAAAAATGTTTTGAACTCCCTGTAGAGCTGGGCAGCGAGTGTTTTATTATGAGAAATTACAAGTGTTGGCCGATTTATTTTCTCGATTACTCCAGCCATTGTGAAGGTTTTACCCGAACCTGTTACACCCAGGAGTGTCTGATACCGGTACCCCTTGAGGATACCCTCAACCAGCTTCTCAATGGCCTGACCCTGATCACCTCTGGGAGGATAAGGTGCATGAAGTTTAAAGCGGGGCATAGAAAAAAGATAAACCTGATATATCTAAAAGTCAAAATCTTAGAGGTTTTGTTTTGGTTTCTCCTCTTAGGACGAACTTCGAGTTTCCATTTTGAGAAACGCAAACTATCGATGCAAAGTAAATAAATCGACAGATACTTATTTAAATTATTCGAAGTTCGCCAGCACTGCAACATTTCTAATTCTATTATGCATCCAGATTTCTATATTTCAGAAAACTCAACATTCGTTATATTAATGAGTTCTCCCTAAAACTATAATACCCAGCGGTCGTGATTATTATATGATCCAGGAGTTCTATCCCCAGGATACTACCAGCCCGTACAAGATTTTCTGTGATTTTTAGATCCTCCTCGCTTGGTTCCAGTAATTCTGCAGGATGATTATGAGCAACTATAACCCGGGAGGCTCTGAGCTTTATAGCATCACTGAAAACCTCTCTTGGATGAACAAGTGCTTTATCAACAAGACCTATTGAAACCACTCTGTTGGATAAAACTCTGTTACCGGAGTTTAAAGAAAGGGCCAAAAAATATTCCTGTTTTTTCTCAGATATATAGCGAATAAAGGGCATAACATCTCTTACATTCTTTATGGCTGTGCCCCTTATACAATTTAACCTTCTGGATAACTCCATTAACAATGAGAGATAGAAAGCTGTGGAAGAACCAATCCCATTTATTTTTTTAAACTCTTCGATACATAGTTTGTAAGAAACAGGTGTCTTCAAATAATTATCCTGGATAATTCTGCTAGCACTGGTAACGAGAGATTCATCAGGCGGTATCTTTAAAACTCTTTTAAGAACAATGTATAAAAGATCATCCAGAGTAATATTATTAATTTTTTGAGTCGAAAAACTATTTAAAAAATCAACAATTTTTTCCTCAATACTATTTCCCATTTCACATCCTTTAAACCATTTAACGATTAAAACTGGATTATTGTTTCAAAAAATACTTGATCTGGGAAGAATTTTTTAAAATAGTCAGAACAACCACATAGAAGGCCACTTCAACTACCCCGGTAATGGCCACTACAGGAGCATACTCTGTTGCTTCTGTAATTATGACCGGATCGACATTACCGGCAGGAGAAACAGTTTATAAAATTATAAGATTTTTTTATAATTTTCCTCATTTTATAATTCTTTTTTTTAGTTTCCAATCCTACTCTTATTTACCAGAAATTAAATATTTCTTAAACTATTATAGTTAAAATATTCACAGGAGGTTTCAAATATGGCCGGTAAACTAAGTAAGTTTAAACTAATTGTTGTAGTTGCAATTCTTATCGGAATGGTAGTTACAGTAAGTTACGGAGCAGGGACTAAAGAAGAAGCTGAAAAATATCCATCGAAACAAATAGAGTACATAATTCCATTCAATCCGGGCGGACAATCCGATATTACAGCCCAGCATCAGAAAGAAGGTTTAATGAAGGCATTGGGGGTCAATATAGTAATTAAATATATGCCGGGAGCCGGTGGGGCAGTGGCATGGTCATACCTCGTTAAAGCAAAACCTGATGGATATACAATCTGTGGCAATAATATTCCCCATATCATTATCCAGCCACTGGTAAGAGAAAATGCGGGCTACGAAACCGAACAACTTGTTCCTGTATATATGTTTGAAACAACACCAATAGGTCTCGCGGTATTGAAGGACAGTCCTTTTAATACACTTGATGAATTTATTAATTATGCGAAAGAACATCCAGGTGAAATTACAATTGGTGGCTCAGGCACTCATAGCGGCCATCACCTTGCACTCTTACAGCTTCAAAAGCTAACAGGTGCCCAGTTCACATATATTCCTTCAACAGGTGCTGCACCATCAGTTGCAAACTTTCTCGGAGGACACACACAGGCTTTATTTGCCAACTCAAACGACCTGATCCAGCATAAAGATAAGATTAAAATCCTTGCAATTGGAACCAAGAAAAGATTTCTGCCTCACCTGCCCGATGTTCCTACATTTATCGAGCAGGGAGTTAAAATGACAGCAGGTATAGACAGAGGAGTCTGTGTTCCTCCCGGGACACCTGAAAAAATTATCAAAGTTCTCGAAGATGCTTTTCATGAGGTTTGTACAAGCGACGAGTTTGTTTCAAGCATGGAAGATCTCGGATTCCTCGTAAGAAACCTAAAATCAAAAGAATTTAAGAAATATATAGAACAAAAAACAAAAGAAATTACTGAAACATTAAGAGAATTGGGAGAAATCCAATAGAGGAAATAAACCGGGAGAAATACTTTAACCAATAAATGCGTGAGGAAAACTCCTTATAAATGAACCAGTATTTTGTGATTTCTCTGCTCAAGATACTTGAACCTGTAAATATACTTTTGATCCTGGTGGGGGTTGGCTCGGGTATAATAGTTGGTGCCCTGCCCGGGTTAACCGCCACCATGGCAATTGCCCTTCTTGTACCATTCACATTTAAAATGCAGGCAGTCCATGGTCTTTTACTACTTGGAGGAATATACTGCGGGGCAATTTACGGAGGATCGTTTTCGGCGATCCTCATAAATACTCCGGGCACACCTTCTGCCATAGCCACGACCTTCGACGGTTATCCAATGGCGAAGAAAGGTGATGCCTACAAAGCCATTATAACAGCCACTGTTTCATCAACCATTGGTGGTCTGATAGGGGTAATGTTCCTTTTATTCCTATCACCTCCTCTCTCAAGAGCTTCACTCAAGTTTGGCCCACCGGAGTTCTTCTGGCTTACAGCTTTCGGACTTACAATTATTGCAACTCTGGCCTCCGATTCAATTGTTAAGGGGCTGATTGGGGGAGCTTTTGGCCTTCTGGTAAGCACAATAGGTATTTCACCCATTGGAGGGAGTGTACGTTTCACATTTGGCACGGTAAGCCTTCAGAACGGTATTGTTCTCATCCCTGCACTGATAGGTATTTTCTGCATTCCAGAAGTTATAGGAATGATAGAAAAACAAAAATCTCACTATTCAATCATACCATACAGAAGACAGCACAGAGTTCTGAGGCATGTCTTTTTAAAGCTTATAAGAAGACCAATCCTCATATTGAGGTCAGCTATTATAGGAACAATAATCGGTATAATACCAGGAGCCGGAGGCAATATAGCCGGGATGGTTTCATACAATGAAGCGGTAAGGGCATCCAAATACCCGAACAAGTTTGGTAAGGGTGTCATAGAAGGTATAGCGGCTTCGGAAACATCAAACAACGCTGAAGTGGCTGGTTCTCTTATTCCCCTACTAACCCTGGGAATCCCCGGTGCACCACCTGCAGCAGTACTTCTTGGTGCCCTGCTCCTCCAGGGAATGAGACCAGGAGCAGAACTATTTACAGTTTACGGAGAGGTAACTTATACCTTTATACTCTCACTTATTCTTGCAAATCTTCTTATACTTCCACTCGGAATTATAAGCGGGAAAATCATTTCAAAAACAATAACAAATATTCCAATTCATCTCCTTGCTCCACTTATTCTGTTTCTCTCAATAATCGGAAGTTACGCAATCAACAACAACCCCTTTGATGTATATACAATGCTGTTTTTTGGCATCATTGGATACATCGGGAGGAAGGCAGGATTCAGTCCAGGCCCAATCGTACTGGGACTTATTCTTGGAAAAATCTGTGAAGAAGGACTAGTTCAGGCGATTCTCATGGGAAAGGCCTCTCACTCTGTACTTAAGATATTCTTCACGAGACCAATCTCACTTATCCTAATAGTCCTTACTCTCTCATCCGCTTTCTGGCCATTTATATCCAGGTATCTCAGGAGAAAAAGAGCAAAATGAAAACTGCTGATAGGATAGCCTCTTTATTTATTCTTGGAATTTGTACTTATTTCTGGATTGAATCCCAATCATTCGCAAAACTTGGAAGACTTTTCCCAAGAGTCATAATCATAATCCTCGGGGTCCTCTCAATAGTTCTTTTTATACTGAGCTTCAGGCCACCAGAGGATAGAAGGATATTTGAGATACACGCCACAAGGTACACAACTATCCTTATAACAATTCTTCTCACCATTGTCTGGGGATACCTTATAAATGTTCTGGGATTTTACACCACCAGCCTTCTGATCTTCCTGATCATGAATGCCATCCTGGATAGAAAAAAGAGAAATGCAAAAAGAACCATCCTCAAATATATCTCAATCACTCTAATAGTAACAGGATTCTATCTATTTTTTTCAAAAGTTTTACTTGTTCCTTTTCCTCGGGGAATGCTTATTTAATATGCACCACATTAAAAATAACAAGGTAACGAAATGCTTTATGGGGTTGTATTATCTGCAGGCGGCTCGGAAAGAATGGGTGGTTTTCCAAAAGCATTGCTCAGGATAAACAATCGATACTTTATAGAACATATAATATCCGAAATTGCCAGTGTTCAAGACATTGGGAAGATATACGTTGTTCTGGGGTATAAAAGCAAGGAAATTATAAAAAATACTGATATTAATAAAAATAGCATTGAGGTCCTGATAAACAAATACTGGAAAACGGGTCAGCTCAGTTCCCTTAGAATCGCCATTAAAAATACTCCTGAAGACACAACAGGTATTCTTTTTACTCTGGTTGACCACCCCCTTGTAAAAAATGCAACATACAGATTGCTTGCTGAAAAGCACCAGAAACACTCAGATAGAATAATAATTCCAACCTACAGAGGTAGAAAAGGACATCCCACTGTGTTTCCCAGGCGATTGTTCCCAACCCTACTTGGAGAAGAACTTCCAGGAGGTGCAAGGGACCTTATCTACAGAGAAGCCAAAAATGTTATTTTTGTACCTGTGGAAGACGAAGGTACAGTCATCGACATCGATACAGAGGAGGATTACCAAAGGTACATCTCAAACAGACATTAACAATAAATCATCAGTTGAAACTGGTGCGAAATGTAATTTTGAAAATGATACATCCAGGCAATATCCCGATTGAATCATTTTAAAATAAACCTGAATTGAACAACCATAAAAACGAGGACAAATAAAGCTTATAAACATGACGGAAAATATATAGAGATCCATCAGGTCAAAAGCTTTTTGAATAAATCCCTCATGTGTTGAGCACTTCCTCCGGATTGGAGTTTAATTATCTCTGACATGATACTGATGGCAATCTGCTCGGGGCTATTATTACCAAGTTCAAGCCCAATCGGAGCATATACCCTCGGATCATTCATCGGATCAAGCCCTTTGGATTTCATCATCGAAAATATTTCACGTACCTTATTTTTACTCCCAATCATCCCTATATATCCAGCTCTGGTTTTCATGGCTTTTTCAAGACATAATGCATCAAAAGCATGTCCCCTCGTCACGATCACAATAAATGTACGCTTCGTAATATTTATCCTGTCAAAGCTTTCACTGAAGCTCATACAGTAGAGCTGGCGCGCTTTTTTAAAAACCTCTCTTGAAGTAAACTCTTCTCTGTCATCCACCACGCTGTAAGGGAAACCAAGAAACTCCGCCAGACAAGCTATTTTCTGACCTACATGCCCTCCTCCAAATATCAAAAGATCCATGGTTGAGAGAAACACCTCAATGAATACTCTTACCTCACCCCCACAGTACATCCCAAGGTCCTCCGGATTCAGTGACAGGGTAACAAATCTTGATTTTCTCTCACTCAAAGCTTCTCGAGCTTCCTCTATTATTCTAGCCTCAAGTCTTCCTCCACCAACCGTACCCTCTATACTTCCATCTCCAAAAACTATCATTTTTGCTCCCAAATCCTGGGGAACAGAATCTGTTTTATCAACGATTGTCGCAAGTGCAAATTCAACATTCTCATTTAATAGAGTACTAACTCTTTTTAATATCTCATTCATTTTATCTCCCCATAATCAAGATTTAAAATAGAAGAATCTATAATTTAAGTTTTAGATTAACATACCAATGCTAATTAAAACACTGGAAAAAGTAAAAATAATTAACTCTTGCAATTTAAAAAATACAAAATAAAATAATTTGATTACAAGTCACCAGGGAGGGCATATATGTCCAGAATCACACTTAAAGCCCAGGATCTCGATGGATATCTAACCGATGATGATAACCGGATACTTGATGAAATGAACGAAAGTTACCAGGAGGTAATGGAGACATTCCACACTTATTCAACGAGTCAGAGTGTTGAAAAACGCGAGAAAGCTCTCCAGGACCTGATTTCCTTTTTTAATAAAATGGGAACAAGGATGCAGGAAATTACAAAAAATGAAAAACAGATACATATATACTCATTTGAAACCCCCGAATCAATCCACGGAGAAGCATCGAGATTAATCTCAAAACTACGTGATGTAAGGACACAGCAACCCGAGTTTATTTACTACATTCAGAGAGCCTATGAACTCCTCTTTAATTTTGCGTTTGCAAGTCCTCCTCGGAAAAAGAAAAATTACATAATCGTAAAAACACCAGTGGACATTCCAGTTCAAAACTATGCAGTACACAAGGTGCCCGATATCGACGAAATGGTATCTGACAGCGTAATGTGTGTGATGCTAAGAGGAGCCCTTCTACCCTCCATGATTCTCTCAAAAGAGATCCAGGAATACTCATCCAATAATTACCTCACACCCTTTGCACTGTTTAAAATATACCGGGATGAAACCAAAGAAAGACACAATATGGAATACACCCTGGACCTCAAACGTTCATATTTCAAACTGGAAGATCTAGATGGTAAATCACTGTTCTTCGCTGACCCAATGAATGCAACAGGTGGTAGCCTTATCACAATAGTAAGGTATCTCCTGGATCAGGGTATAAAACCAAAATGCATCAAGTTCTTTAATGTTGTCTCGGTTTTAAGAGGCTCACTCCGGATAGTAAGAGCGTTTGAAAATGCAGAAATATATACACTCTGGATAGACCCTGCTCTTAACAGGAAAGCCTACATAATGCCCGGACTCGGAGATGCCGGGGATAGAATCAATGGAAAAGATGAAAAGGATAAGCCAAGGGATATACTCCAGCTCATAGCAGACTATGGTGCCAATATTGCCTCCCTTTACAGGGATCAGCTCCGTAAAATAGAGGAAACTGTACTCGGCAACCGTTAATCACCAAAAAATATAGCTTTCTTTCAGTAATTAATTTTCCATATGTCCGCTAAAATTACATCTGACAAGCAGTATACTGGGGAAAAATAGCTTGCACTAAAATCGAATTATCTTATAATAGTAAACTAATCTCTATTATCAGATGTACTTTTTTGATTTTTTTAAAAAATTGGAAAGGAGGTTTAAATGGCAGAACAAACTTCAGGAACGAGGGGATGGGTCATCTATCCTATTGGAAGCAAACCGAAATGGGGGCTTGCCTTCCTTCTAGGAATACAGCAATACCTCACCATGTTCGGTGCCACAGTGCTTGTCCCGCTTATAGTAGGCGGAGCAATGAAGGTTCCAGTAGAAGAGCAGGCCATCCTTATTTCTACCGTATTCTTCTGTATGGGAATTGCAACGTTAATCCAGCAATCTCCTATTGGAAATAGATTACCAATTGTACAGGGAAGTTCCTTTTCCTTCCTTCCACCTACTTTTGCTGTAATCGGTCTCGTCAGCGCCCAGAACCTTGGGTGGCAGGTCATGATACAGCAGGTTGCAATAGCCATTATGGTTGCCTCTCTCTTTGAGATAATACTCGGATACACCGGACTTATGGGCTACATAAAAAGGGCAATCAGTCCAGTTGTAATTGCACCTACCATCACAATGATAGGGTTGAGCTTATTTTCGATCGGTGTACCTGCTATGGCAAGTAACTGGGGGGTATCGATTATTACAATACTCGCACTGATTCTATTTTCCCAGGTATTTTCAAGGTATTCCCGGGTATTTTTACTTTTCCCTGTTCTGCTTGCTATTGTTGTTGGATGGATATCAGCCCTGATCGGATCTGCAGCAGGCTGGATTCCTGCAGATAGTACCTCTTACATGCTCGGTGACAAACTCGCCGCAATTAAAGCTGCTCCATGGTTCACAGTCAGGCACATGATACCATTCAAGTTTGGGTTTCCAGAGTTCGGAAGCATCTTTGTGGCAGGGGCATTTGGTATGCTTGCCGGATACCTTGCATCTATGATTGAATCCATCGGCGACTACTATTCATGCGCCAGAATTGCCGAGGGACCAGTTCCCACAGAAAAAATGATCTCCAAGGGACTGGGGGCCGAGGGTATTGGATGTTTTATAGCAGGGCTTTTTCAAAGTGTAGCAGCAACAACATCCTACTCTGAAAACATAGGGGCAATTGGATTAACAAGAGTCGCAAGCCGAAGGGTAATTAGAGCTGGTGCGATTTTTATGCTTGTCATTCCTCTTCTAGGCAAGTTCAGTACAGCACTTGCCACACTTCCGGATGCAGTGAAAGGAGCAATGTATGTGGGATTATTCGGCATGATAGCTGCTGTGGGACTTTCAAACCTCCAGTTTGTTAATTTGAACAATGCAAGAAACCTTTTCATTATTGGAATAACCCTGTTTGCTGGCCTGAGTGCAAGCTCCTATTTCAATAATAACCCGATTGACTGGAAAGAGGCAGGAAGAGTTGCCGAAGTACTCGGTAATATACTCCAGGCGATAATGACCTCCGCCATGTCCGTAACAGCGATCTTTGGCCTTATCCTGGATAACCTGCTGCCGGGGGCAACACGCGAAGACAGAGGCCTGGCTGTCTGGGAAGCAGAAGCAACAGATGAAGCCTGGGAGAAGGCAGAAGAAGAATGGGCAAAAATGGCAGTTGGAGAGGAAAGAAAGGTATTTGCCAATTGATCTGATTCTTTAAGGTAGAACGATTTTTAACTTCGAAATAGAATAGCAAAATTAAGAGAGGGATATGGGCGTTTGGTTTCATATCCCTCTTTTAAACTTAGTAGATTACCTTAATAATAATTTGACCACAGAGAGATGAAAACTCCATGCAGTAAGAGAAGTAATATTACTATCCGATCTCATCAGAATGGAGCATGTTAAAAAATGCGTAAGCTTGAATGGATGGTTACAGTTTTATTGATACTATTTCTATTTCCAGCTTTCTACTCCATATTCAACGTTGGAAATCCCAGAAGTATCTTTAGATTCATCGTTAAAGACCCAGCATATGACCTTTCATTTACACTTGCTCTTTGTGGGATGGTTGCAATACTTGCAGTTTCTCTTTATTCCCTTCGTCTTAAAGAACAGAGTCCAATTGTCCAGTTGCTAAATTCCAACATTGAATATATAAGACATTTAAAAGATCAGGGGCTCTCAGACGAAGAAATAGCGGAATCTTTTCTGAGTCAGCTCACAACGAAGCGCGGAGTTTTATATAAACTCGCAAAAAAGAGGGTTACGAAATACCTGGCAGAACTAGGATAAAATAAAAGCTTCATAACCAACCAGGAGATTCAATAATGGCAGGGTGGATTTTTTTGAGTATTGTTTTTTTTGCAGTTCTTGCATTCCTGGTAATCATGAGAAGAATCGAATCCTCGAGAATCGAGAGAAAATTCAACAAGGATGAAGTGGTTATAACCAGCTATGGTGTTAACTATTTTGGGCTTTCTTCTGAAAAGGGAAGAATACCAAGAAGCTCAGGTATACTGGTGCTTTTAAAAGACGCAATATACTACAGAGCCCGATTTTCAAAGAGAGAACTCTTAATCCCGGGGAAAAGTATCAGGTCTCTTAAAATAGTAGAAACACATAAGGGAAAACCACTTTATCAAAAATCAATTGCAATAGATTTTATCAATAATGATGGAACCCTAGATACTGCTGCATTCAGAATCCCATTTCCAGCCCAATGGCTCGGGGCAATAAAGCGATACCTACTTGAGGATAAGGAAATAGATATTAGAACAGAGAACTGATCTCTAGTACCCACTGGTTGAGTTGTAAAGCTCCCAGGTCTCGTCCAAAGCTAATATATTCAGATGGAGAATTGACCCGGTAAAAAAACAATTAAATTAACAAGATACAGAGCATTCATATAATATAAACCACAACCTGGTGTTAACCAAAGAAACGGTCCATATCAAAATAAAATTATTTTTGCTTGACAGCCCAATATATAT
>CAZFGQ010000073.1:0-12493 GCA_964518675.1 uncultured Spirochaetota bacterium | reverse complement strand
ATAAGTGTTTTTATTTCTTTAATTCCATTTGCATTATACATTGAAATGCGGATTCCACCGACGGATCTGTGACCTTTTAGACCAATTATTCCTTCTTTTTGGGCTTCTTCCAGCATCTTTTTCTCAAGGTCTTCCGAAGGAAGTCTGAATACAACATTCATGTTTGATCGGGATTTCTTTTCAACTTTTGTAATAAAAAACTCTGGATATGAATCTATCATTCCATAGACAAGTTTTGCTTTCTCATTATTTTGCTTTTCAATGAAATCTAATCCCCCTTTTCTCTTCGCCCACTTCAACACCTTATTCATGATGTATATGGCAAAGCATGGTGGTGTATTGAAAAGCGAATTTTTTGATGCATGAGTTTTATAGCTCAGTATGTCTGGAAGATCATCTTTTGATCTTTCTATAAGATCATTCCTGATTATAATTAAGGTAAGACCTGCAGGCCCGAGGTTTTTCTGAGCTCCTGCGTATATTAGCCCAATTGGAGTGAAATCTATTTTTCTCGAAAATATATCGCTGGACATATCAACTACAAGAGGAATACCCTCGAATGAGGGAAACTCTTTCCACTGTGTACCATAAATAGTATTATTCGAGGTTATGTGACAGTATGCAGAGTGCTTTTCTATCTTAATTTCATTTTTTGATGGTATTCTATAGAATGTTCCGTCCTCCTCGGTTGAAGCCCCAGTATATACACTGGCGATCTTTTCAGCTGATTTAAAAGCATTTTTAGCAAAACGTCCTGTAATCACATAACTGGCTGTTTCACCTTCATGAATCAGATTTAAAGGAACCATGGCAAATTGTAGAGATGCACCACCCTGGAGAAGTAATACTTTGTAGTTGTCTGGAATAAAAAATAGTTCTTTAAAGAGTTCCTGTGTTTCATTATGTATCTGCTCGTATTCTTTTGAACGGTGGCTTATTTCTGTTATAGACATGCCCGTGTTGTTCCAATCTAGTAGCTCCTCTTTAGCCTCTTCTAGTACTTCAATTGGAAGTGCTGAGGGACCTGGATAAAAGTTTAAAACTCTTTTCATTTTTATCTCCTTTTTAAAATAAAATTATTATTAGTATCAGCTATATAATTGTTTATAAATTACGATCTCGTTACATAATAGTAATATTTTTACGTTATTAATTAAATAATGCCATAAAAATTATTTCTTGCAACAATAAACGTTAATAAACTTAAAATAAACCTAATAATCTTTTTTAAATTTGGAAATACGAATATAAAATGATATAATATATGATATACGTAAAATAATTATTTTATATATACGTAAAATGCAAATTTACGTAAGAATTATCTTGACAACGAAAAATCCTTGAGATAGTATTTCTTTAGGTATAATTTGAGTAACCAGTCTAAATTTTTATAAGGGTCATTATAAGTGATGTCAGATTACAGAAATTTTTTTGGTAAATCTTTAAAAGAAATTGACAGAGATGTTTTCTCTCTGGTGGATGCAGAGATCTTCAGGCAAAACAACAAAATCATACTGATCCCTTCAGAGAGCATATGTCCACTCCCAGTTAGGCAGGCACTTGAGAGCCCGTTTACTAGTGTGTATGCAGAGGGGTATCCACAGAGAAGCCTGGATGATGAGGATGAACATCTGCTTGAGAATCTGGAAAGAATCCTTGTAAACTTCTGGCGCTATTCGGATCGAAGATTTTATAGAGGCTGTGAGTACGTTAACTTTATTGAAGCACTTGCAAAAAAAAGAGCTGCATCACTTTTTGCCACGGCGAAAAATCCTCCTGAGAATATCTATGTGAATGTTCAGCCTCTCTCGGGATCTGCTGCGAATATAGCCGTGTATGATGCTCTTTTGAGTCCAGGGGATGTGATAATGGGCATGTCCCTGATGCATGGAGGGCATCTAACCCATGGGAGTGAGTTTAACAGGTCGGGAAAGGTATACAGGGTTATTTCCTATGAGGTGGATGAGAAAACAGAAAGGCTCGATTATAACCGGATCAACGATCTGGCAGAGCAGCATAAGCCAAAGATAATTGTTGCAGGCTATACTTCCTATCCGTGGGCACCTGACTGGAGGCGATTCAGAGAAATTGCGGATAATGTTGGTGCATTGCTTTTTGCCGATATATCCCATCCGGCCGGTCTTGTGGTGGCTGGAGTTTATCCAAATCCGATGGATTATGCTGATGTAATTACATTTACCACCCATAAAACACTTTTTGGTCCCCGTGGTGCGGTTATTATGACCACGAATCCAGATTTCGCTGAAAGGATTGAACGGTCTGTATTTCCTGGAGAGCAGGGAGGTCCACATGTAAATAAGTTTGCAGCCATGGCTGTTGCCTTCAAGATGGCGAAATCAGAGGAGTTTAAAGAGACACAGAAAAAAATTGTGGAAAATGCAAAAATGCTTGCAAATGCAATCCAGGAAAATGGGATAAAGCTTGCCTATGGTGGTACCAATACACACCTTTTTGTACTTGATATTAAATCAATTGCCACAAAAACGGGATTTCAGCTTAAGGGTGAAATAGGGGTGAGAATACTTGATCTATGTGGGGTTGTGGCAAATAAAAATACCATCCCGGGAGATACAGCCACACCAGAAGCTACGGGAATCCGTATGGGAACTCCGTGGATTACACAAAGGGGGATAACTGAACCACAGCTGCTTGAACTCGCAGATATTATCTCAGGGGTGCTGAAAAATATAAAGCCATTCATGTATGTGGGAATCGACGGAGCCCTTCCAAGGGGTAAGATTGATATTGATATTCTTCAGGACGCTATAAACAGAGTACATAAACTGGTTTGTTCGCTTGGGGTCGAAACCAACTCAGAGCGCCTCTATTCGTATCCTCACAATCTTTTATTTAATGTGAGTGATTCCCAAAACTTCAGTAAGCAAAACACCCAGTTATTTTCTGTTATATATATTGCTGGCGATAGAGCTATACAGTTTCTTGAAGAGAGCTCCACAAATAGAATATCGTGTTCTTCCGAAAGAAAACCTGTTGTAACTCTTTTTCTAGATAAAGACGGGAAAGTAATTTCGAAGGCCGTGGTTTTGCGAGTGAACACGCCGAAAGGTCAGATCGGATTCATCGTTTTGGTTAATCCAGAAAAAAAACAGAAGATTTTGAACTGGTTCAGAGGTCTTTCGGATGGGTATATAACTTTTAATGATGACGATATTTTTATGAAGGTTGAAGGTCCTGTAATTGTTCATCACTATGATGAACTGGATGAAGTCATTAAAAAGGAAGTGGATAAAGTTCTTAAGGAAAATAGAGAAAGTATAAATGGAGTTGATTTTAAGGATGTTCCAAATATCGAGAATTGGGAATCTATTAAAGAATATATAGATATAACAAAGCCGTTTTTCATAGGACAGAATATTATTTTGAACCGTTTCTTTAAAGATCTGTTCGGGACGAGGATACCAGAATTACATGAAAAATCTAGTGCCGGTATTTCCTCAAGTTCCCGAATCATTCATGAGAGGAGAAGTCTCTCGGACTCGGGAAGCGAACATGAGCCTCAGCTCGCGACAGAGTTTTATGTTTCATCAGGGGCACAGGATTTTTCAGGGTCTGAAGAAAGAGGTTCAAGAGACCAGGGGGTGATTGCTGGTAGGGTTTTGAATAAAAAACTTTTTGTATACCAGAGGGAGCAAAAGGAAGCCCGAAAGAGTGTACTTTACGAGGAGCATAAAAAGCTTGGGGCGGTTATGACAGAGTTTGCAGGCTATAGAATGCCCCTTAGATATGGGAGTATTATAGAAGAGCACAATACTGTTCGAAATGCTGCTGGAATTTTCGATCTTTCCCACATGGGCTTGGTTGAGATCAGTGGTGATTGGGCAACAATTTTTCTTGATACTGTTACAACAAATTACGTGGCCTGGTTAAAACCTGGAGAATCTCATTACAGCTATCTGCTTGATACCGATGGTAACGTTATAGATGATGTTATGGTCTACTGTGTTGCCAGAAACCGGTACATAATAGTTGTGAATGCTGTAAATGAAGAAAAGGATTTGTTGTGGCTTGTGGGGGTAAATAATGGCAGGTATGTTATAGATCAAAAATATCCATTTAAGGAGATTATTAATAGGGCAAGGATTGTAAATTTAAAATCCTCTGAAGCTGGTGATAGGGCAAAAATAAACCTTGCCGTTCAGGGACCGGCATCACTTGAAGTTCTTAACTCGGTAATTGATGATACGGTTGAAAAATCCCAACTTAAAAGGCTCCAAAAAAATCAGTTTATCCACGTGCATCTGGGAGGAATAGAGGTAATTGTATCAAGAACCGGTTATACGGGAGAAGAGTTCGGGTATGAGATATTTGTACATCCTGAAAATGCATCCAGACTGTGGAATCTGATTCTTGCCAGGGGAAGACCGTATGGCATTAGGCCGATTGGCCTTGGTGCAAGGGATTCTTTAAGGATAGAGGCTGGTTTACCCCTTTACGGACACGAGCTTGTTGGACCCCACGGAATATCGCCCGAAGAGGCTGGTTTTGCTCCTTATGTTAAGTTTCATAAACCGTTCTTTGTAGGTAGAGATGCTCTTCTTGAAAAATTGGGAAAATCAAAAATGAGTGTTGTAAGGTTTAGAGTGCTGGCAAAGGGAGCGAAGATGGCAAGAGCTGGAGATATTATAATAGATAAAAGAACCCAGAGATCTGTGGGATGGGTAACCAGTTGTGCAGTAAATGGACAGGGAATTCAGGTTGGACTTGGATATGTCAGTAAGGGATCGGCAGAGCCTGGAACTGAAATTTCAATACTTCCTGCTTCCGTTACTGAAATAAAACTTTCGGGTATTGAAGGGGAAAAAGTTCCTCTGCCGATAGATGCCAGAATTGTTCCCAGATTCCTTGATAAAGATGGCATCCAGTAGGAATTGTCTGGGTACCTGTTATAAGTAGGTGTATTACCTTTCTGGAACGACGGCATAAAAAAGAGGTAACTGCTGTTGTTATAATGAAAAATTGAATATTTGTTTGGTATCTTGTTGGTAAGATCGCATATTAAAGGGACTTTCGATGAAAATTTAGATATATTAGTGGGTTATTTTAGTATTGTAAAAGATATAAACAGAAGGGGAGAAACGGATGGCCATTATAAGAGCTTTCAGGGCGTTGATGCCCATTGTGGAAAAAGCTGAGCTTGTTGCAAGCGTTCCCTATGATGTGGTGAATACAGAAGAAGCGAGAGAAATTGCGAAGGGGAACCCGTACAGTTTTCTCCATGTGATAAGGCCCGAGATTGATCTTTCAGATGGCATCGATCCCTATGATGAAAGGGTTTATAAAAAGGCCAGGGAAAATATGGAGAAACTTATCAAACAGAAGATACTTGTTGAAGAAGCAGAACCCTCCCTTTACATATACAGACTGTCTACTGATGGGCATTCACAGACTGGTGTGGTCGGCTGCCTATCTGTTGATGAGTACGATAGAGGTATAATAAAGAAACATGAACTTACGAGAAAGGTGAAAGAGGATGACAGAGTCAGACATATGCTGGCCACTTCGGCTCATACCGGACCGGTTTTAATAACCTTCAGAGAAGATGTTGGATTAAAAACAATTATTAAAGAAAACACGGCTACAAAACCCCTTTACGATTTTACGGCACCTGATGGGGTAAGGCATACCGTTTGGAGGGTGGAAGACTGGAGTGAGATAAAAAAGGCTTTCAGAAGGATTCCCTCTCTGTACATTGCGGATGGGCACCACAGGGCAGCTGGAGCAAGCAGGGTTCAGAAGGAGATGATTAAAAAATTGACCGGTGAAGGCAGAGATATTAGTGGGGATGAAGAGTTTAACTATTTTCTTGCTGTTGTTTTTCCTTCAGATGAACTGAGGATACAACCGTATAACCGTTATGTAAAAGATCTTGGTAAAATGGATGAAGAAGCATTTCTCAGTAGCCTTGGAAATACTGTGAAAGTTGAAGAAACCGATAGCAAGATTCCATCCAGGAAAGGTATTATTTGCATGTATCTTGGAAAAAAATGGTACAAACTAGATCTTCCTGAAAGTGGATATGTTAGTGATGATCCTGTTGGCTCCCTGGACATTTCGGTTTTTCAGAGGCTTATTCTTGAACCAATTCTCGGCATTATTGATCAAAAAAAAGATCCAAGGATAGATTTTGTTGGTGGTGATGGAAGTGTAGAGAAGATCGAAATGTTGGTGGATACAAAAGGTGGTGTGGGCTTCAGTTTTTATCCTGTTAATATAGAGGAGCTTATTGCAGTTGCGGATGCTGGAAAAATTATGCCGCCCAAATCAACGTGGTTTTCTCCCAAGCTGCGTTCTGGACTCTTGATTCACAGATTTTGAGTTCTTCTGTGATTTTGGATACAGGTATTGTGATGTATAAAAATGTATAAAATAGTAGCAAAAAAGTTTCGGTGATAATGATATAGCAATGATTGTCTGCGCTCAGAAATAGTTAGTTTTTATCTGCGATTAAATTGAAACTGTGAGCTTCAATGGGTAAAGAAGGTTATTAAAAGGAGGTGCTATAATGAAGGTACTTGTGGCTGATAAGTTCCCGGAAGATGGGATTGAGCATATAAAATCTCTTGGTTGCACTGTAACGTATAATCCGGAGTTGAAGGAATATTCTCTGTTAGGTGAATTGAAAAGCAATGAATATGAAATTCTCGTGGTGAGATCAACAAGGGTAACCGGCGAGATGATCGAAGCTTCTCCTTTCCTGAGTTTAATTGTCAGGGCAGGCTCCGGGGTAAATACAATTGATGTGGAAACTGCCTCTAAAAGAAGTGTGTATGTGGCGAACTGTCCTGGAAAAAATGCAAAGGCTGTGGCTGAACTTGCTTTTGGATTAATTTTGAGCATTGATAGAAGAATTCCAGATAATGTATTTGAACTTCGAAAAGGGCACTGGAACAAGAAGGAGTTTTCGAAGGCCAGAGGGATATTTGGAAGAACCCTTGGTATAATAGGGATAGGTCGTATAGGGCGCGAGATGATAATTCGGGCGCGGGGTTTTGGTATGAGGATTGTGGGATGGAGTCGCTCTCTTAGTGAGGAGAGAGCCAGGGCTCTTGGAATAGAAAGATGTTCGTCAATTCTGGAGGTGGCGGAGCTTTCCGATGTGATTAGCGTTCACCTGGCGCTTACCGGCGAGACGAGAAAGATAATTAATAGAGATTTTTTTAACAGGATGAAACCCGGGGCATATTTCATCAATACCTCAAGAGCTGAAATCGTTGACCAGGAGGCCCTTATTGAAGCTATGAATAACAGGGGTATTCGTGTTGGACTGGACGTTTTTGAGGAGGAGCCCGAGGTGAAAGAGGGTGGATTTGATTCAAGGCTTAAAGATTATCCGAATCTTTACGGGACACACCATATTGGTGCTTCAACTGAGCAGGCCCAGCAGGCTGTAGCTGAAGAAACGGTTCGAATAATAAGTGAATACCTGCAAACTGGTAAAGTTCCAAATTGCGTAAATCTTATTGATAAACCTCCTGCAAGGGCTATGCTGACCATACATCATAGAAACAGGGTCGGAATTCTGGCCTCAGTTCTGGATGTCATAAGGGATGCGGGTATAAATGTGGAGAGGATGGAAAACATTATTTTTCAGGGACTGGAAGGGGCGTGTGCGAGGATTGAACTTGATGATCTTTTAAAAAATGATTCAATAGATCAACTAAAGAATCTCAGTCCGGATATTTATACTGTTACACAGGTTACATTATAAATTACAGGAGAATTAAAATGAAATTCCCCGATGAACTTCTTTACACGAAAACACATGAATGGGTGAGAATTGAGGATGAAAAGGCTACTGTTGGAATTACTGATTATGCCCAGCAGGCTCTTGGTGATATTGTTTATGTTGAATTGCCGGGAATTGGAACAGAGCTTTCAAAGGGAGGGGAGTTCGGGGTTATTGAGTCTGTTAAAGCTGCCTCAGATGTTTATGCTCCCTTAAGTGGAGAAGTTCTGGAAATTAATGGAGATCTGTCTGATCATCCTGAGTTTATCAACCAATCTCCCTATGAAAAAGGATGGATGATAGTAATGAAAATTAAAGATAAATCAGAAGCCGGTGAATTGATGAGCAGCGGGGACTATGAATCCTATGTTAGGAAGATACTTGAGGAAAGTGAGTAAAGATCATATCTGATTTGAAGAACCGATAGTTTTGTTATGGGTTGGGAAAATGCATTACATACCGAACACAGATGAAGATATTGCTGAAATGCTTAAAGTAATTGGGGTCGAGAGTGAAGAAGAGTTATTTTCATACATCCCGTATCTTCTGAAAAAAAGCCTTGATCTCCCAGCGTCCCTTTCTGAGGTTGAATTGCTCAGGCATACAATGGAGTTATCAGAAAGAAATAATAATCTTCAAAGGGTATCTTCATTTATCGGAGGGGGTTCGTACCATCATTTTATTCCTTCTGTTGTATCTGCGGTCCTGTCCAGATCCGAGTTTTACACCTCCTATACACCGTATCAACCGGAGATAAGCCAGGGAACACTTCAGGCAATATTTGAGTTTCAGACCTACATTTGTATGCTCACCGGAATGGATGTCTGCAATGCGTCGATGTATGACGGAGCATCTGCGGCTGCTGAAGCTGTTTTGATGGCTTTTCGTCATACGGGAAAGAGCAGGATTATTGCATCGAGGGCTGTGAATCCACATTACAGACAGGTAATGAAAACGTATGTGGGAGGTCGTGGCGGATCGTTTGTGGAGATAGAGTTTGAGTTGTCGGATGGATCAACCTCCCTTGAGGCCCTGGAAGAGGCAATTGATGATAGCACAGCATGTGTGGTGATCCAGTCGCCAAACTTTTTTGGTATTATAGAAAAAATAAGAGATTTTGCGGAGGTAGTGCACAAATACGGTGCGCTTCTTATAGTGGTATTTACAGAGGCTCTTGCCTATGGGCTTATAAGGCCACCCGGAGAGTTTGGTGCAGACATAGTGGGAGGAGAGGGACAGAGCCTGGGCATTCCTCCTGGATTTGGAGGCCCCAATCTGGGGCTACTCGGGTGCAGGTTGGATTATCTGAGGAATCTTCCCGGCAGGCTTGTCGGCGAAACGACCGACGTGAATGGCAAGAGAGCCTATGTACTAACCCTCACTGCGAGAGAACAGCATATAAGAAGGGCCAAAGCCGCATCCAACATATGCTCAAATGAGGGGTTATGTGCACTTGCTGCCGCCGTTTATCTCTCGTCTCTGGGAAAAGAAGGATTATTTAATATCTCAAAAATTAACCATTTAAAATCCGAATATACAAAGAGAATGTTATTGGCTATACCTGGGGTCAGATTAAAGTTTGGTAATTCAACATTTAATGAGTTCGTGATAGAGATAGAAGAAAATCCAGAAAAATTGTTAGAACAACTTGCTGAGAGAGGAGTGATTGGTGGGATATCTCTTGCAAAATACTATAGTGAATTATCAAACTCCATACTCATAACTGTTACAGAAATGAATACGCTGGAGGATATTGAGAAGCTTGCCGAGGAATTCAGGAAATTGATCCAAGAATAGTCAGTATGGATGGGTAGCCTTATGCGCAATAATATCAACTCCATGCAATTTAAAGAAGAACCTCTCATATTTGAAAAAGGTAAAAAGGGCAGGAGAGGGGTTTCCCTTCCTCCTCTGGATATACCGGAGGATGCACAAAACAGGGTGGACATACCTTCGAAGCTCCTTAGAGAACCGATTGATGGTTTCCCAGAGGTAAGCGAGGTTGAAGTAATAAGACATTATACCAGGCTTTCCCAGCGGAACTTTGGGATTGACAGCAATATGTATCCTCTCGGTTCCTGTACCATGAAGTACAATCCAAAGGTTAATGAAAGAATTTCTGCTTTTCCCGGATTCTCTTTTATACATCCTCTTCAACCGGAGGAACAGGTTCAGGGTGCTTTAAGGTTGATGTTTGAACTTGAGCGGTTTCTAGCTGAGATAACAGGACTCCATAGGGTTACTCTACAACCGGCGGCAGGTGCGCACGGTGAATATACAGGCCTCAGAATGATAAAGGAGTATTTTAAAACCAGAAATGAGGTTCGTACGAAGATACTTGTTCCTGATACGGCCCACGGAACAAATCCTGCAAGTGCAAGTATGTGTGGGTTCAGAGTAGTTGAGTTTAAATCCGGTAAAGATGGGACGATTAAAAAAGATACCGTTAAGTCCTTAATGGATGAAACGGTAGCAGCCATAATGCTCACCAATCCAAATACTCTGGGACTTTTTGAAACTGACATCGTTGAGATCGCGGAGATTGTGCATGAAAAGGGTGGATTCGTATACTGCGATGGCGCAAACCTCAATGCCTTGATGGGGATTACAAGGTTTGGAGACCTTGGGATAGATGTGGTCCATATGAATCTGCACAAGACATTTTCAGCTCCTCATGGTGGAGGCGGGCCGGGCTCCGGGCCTGTTGCGGTTTGTCGGAGGCTGGCTGATTATCTTCCCGTTCCAGTTGTGGAGAGAAGGGGTGATTTCTACTATCTGAATTATAACATTCCGAAAACAATTGGAAGGGTGAGCAGTTTTTATGGAAATTTTCTCGTATGTGTAAAGGCTTACTGTTACATCCTCACAATGGGGCCGGATGGATTAAAGAGGGCAAGTATAAACGCCGTTATAAATGCCAATTATTTAAGAAGAAAGATTGAGAAAAAGTACCACCTTCCATACAGAAAGATCTGTATGCACGAGTGTGTTTTTACCGATAAGAATCAGCGGGTTTTTGGTGCCAACACCCTGGATATTGCCAAGAGGCTTATCGATTATGGGTTTCACCCACCCACAATTTATTTCCCCCTAGTTGTGAACGGGGCTCTTATGATCGAACCAACAGAAACCGAAGCTAAGGAAACACTTGATGAATTCATGAAGGCCATGATGAAAATTGCTGAAGAGGCTGAAAAGAATCCAGAATTGCTGAAGAATGCACCCCACAATACACCTGTAAGGAGGGTTGATGAGGTAAAAGCAGCCCGCAACCCGAAACTTAGATGGAATCCAGCTGGATCAGACCGGAGAATGTCTGGTATATAAAAATTGTGTTGAAAAGCTTTAATGAACCTCTGAATATTTGGATTTACAATTATATTTATGCTTTCCTAAAATATTCGGATACTGACTTGTCTGGCAATTTCCCATAGCTTTAAGGCTTTGTAAACCCTTCTTTATGAATAAAGAACTCCATAATAACGATGAATTATTGTGAGGCTTTTATGGTTAAATCCCCAGTGGGTTTAATGTCTGATATTCATTGTTGAAATGAACCCCTTAAGGCCTCTTTATTTTATTTGATAAAATTAAAAAAATAGAAACTCTGGAAAAATAATAAAAAATTTGAAAAATTATAAAATAATTTCTTAGAATATAGGTATGATATATAAAATTGAAGGGAGGACTTAATGAGAAAGAGAGTCTTGTATTTTATGGTATTTGTCGTTTTAACGGTCGGTTTGGTTGTATTCTTGTCCAGCTGTGGAAGCACTGGAGGAAAAGGTGAGGATTTTTTGCAGGAATATATTGAGGTTATGGGCATGGCAAAAATGCTTGTGGGCTCAAAAGCTCTTTCCGATCCCTCGACAGCGAATGCAGTTATACCTGCATGGTATGAGCTGGGGGCCTGGCAGTTTGGTGATACCATAGCCGTTGGGTCAGATGGATATTTCAGTGTTGAACTTCCGGCAGATAGCGATAGGTGTATGATTCTACTTGTGGATACCACCCAAACAAAAAAAATTGACCAGATTGTGGGTTATGTTGCCATCGGCATTGATTCAGCTCATAACATGCTTAATTTTCCGGCAAGCAAGGCAAGTGGAGATATAGATCTGGGTGAGATTGATCAGGACCCGGATCAACCTGATGAAGTTAAATCCGATGAAAATAATGTTAATTCGGTTACAGCAAACCTCAGTTTATCACTTGAAGAGCTTAAACAGATGGCAAGTAATGACAAGCTTCTCAGGAGTATTAAAAACTGGTATGCTAATAACCACGGTGAAGACTGGTATGGGTTAAATCCTGTATACTTGTATATTTACAGTGACGACTTTTTGTCTTCTAAAGACCAGTATCTTACTCCTGACGTGGTGTTTAGTACTGCGAATTCATCAAAGCTTCTAAAAGAGTATATTATTATGTACTTTACCACGGTTGCAGCAGACGATCCCACAAAACCTGAGTTCGGAGATAGCGAGCTCTCTTTATATTTTCCCGTTGGTTCATATAAAATTGATGCCCAGGACCAGGATGGAAATACCGGGATTAACATAGACGGGAGCGCGGGGGTGCGGCTTTCCACAGATCCAGGCTTAAATCAACCTGACAGCCTAAAGGGTTACAGATTCTGGGATCAAAATGGACTTGGGTTTTTCCATGATGTTGTACCGGAAGGGCAGTGGGTTTTAGAAAAGGATGGTCAGGAAATTGCGA
>CAZFGQ010000072.1:0-12567 GCA_964518675.1 uncultured Spirochaetota bacterium | reverse complement strand
GGCCATGTATCTTGCAAGACAGAAAGTGCAGGAACTCTTACATCCCCTTGCAATTTCAATGAGAAACATATTTGAAAACTGTGTATCCGGAGTAACTATAACTGAATGCGCAGGAACCTTTATTACCTCATTTAATACCGGCGGGGGGATTTTACTTGTGACACCCTGAATATAAACTCCGCTGATTTTCGATAATTCATCGTAAAGTTCCGAAGTTTTTCTAAATCTATATTTAAAAAGTAATTCCAAAACAGCAAACCCATTCCCGGTAAGTTCCCCCCTGTAAACAATATCGGCAAATGCTCCTGCAATCTCAGGATTCGATGATGGAACAATACCTCCAATAATCACAGGTGGATCATCTTTTTGCCTGTTCCTGGAAAGAGGTGAAAATCCGGATTCAGAAAGCATTCTTACAAGATTTAAATAATCGATTTCATATGAGACGGAAAAAAAGATTGCATCAAAATCCTTAAGGTTAACACCGGTTGACAAAAAAATCCCCTTTTTAAGGGGATCAAAAAATTCAGGTGATAAAATATCTCCTTTCCTCTCGTAAAAAACCCTGATACATCTTACTCCATGAAATTCCGATACTCTGTGGTATATCGTATGAAAACCAAGATTGCTCATGCCCACAGAGTACGAGTTTGGATAACAGACAGCTATTCTGTATTTTCCTCTATTCGGATATCTGTAAACCCTGATTTCTCTAAGACCAGCTTTAATCTGCTTTTCTCCTCAGGAACGCCGGAATTTCATAGTCGTCTTCTCTAAACCTCTTTTTCTGGGCAGGACTTCCAACTATGGGAAGTTCCCTGGCAAGCTGAACTTTTTGTTTTTTAGGCTCAAAATCCTTAAGAGGATAAACCTCAAACCCTTTCAATCCATCCTCAGTTTCCTGAATCTCCTTTGTTTTGGAGAAACCAGTAGCAATTACAGTAACCCTGATTTCATTGTTCATACTGTTATCAATCACCATACCAGCTATTATCATTGCGTCCCTATCAGCATTCGAGGTAATCAGTTTAACGATTTCGTCGTATTCAAAGAGTGTTAAATCCGGTCCCCCAGTAACATTCACCAGAACACCTTTGGCACCATCTATGGTTGCATCCTCAAGAAGAGGATTATTTATTGCAAGCTGTGCAGCTTCCACTGCCCTGTTTTCACCTTTGCCAACACCTGTACCCATCAGAGCCCCACCCGACATGTTCATAATGGTTTTCACATCAGCAAAATCTATATTTATCTCGCCCGGTGTGGTTATTAGATCTGAGATTCCCTGTACACCCTGCCTGAGAATATCATCTGCCAGTTTGAATGCTTCAAGAATGCTGGTTTTTCTGTCAATTATCTCAAGTAACTGCTGATTGGGAATAACAATAAGGGTATCAACCACCTCCATTAGTTTGGCAATCCCTTCCTTGGCAATCTCCATTTTTCTTTCAAGCTCAAAAAGGAAAGGCTTTGTTACCACACCAACCGTTAATGCCCCCAGCTCCTTCGCAATGCTGCCCACAATTGGTGCTCCACCTGTACCGGTACCTCCACCCATACCTGCTGTAATAAAAATCATCTCGGCTCCCTGCAGAGCCTCCATTATTCGATCCCTTGATTCCAGAGCCGCTTTCTCCCCTATCTCAGGATCAGCACCTGCACCCAGTCCCTTGGTGAGATTGGCACCAAGCTGAATCTTAACGGGAGCCTTGTTAGCATTAAGGGACTGAAGATCGGTATTCGCGGCTATAAACTCAACATTCCGTAAATTAACATCTATCATCCTGTTTATGGCATTACAGCCCGCACCACCAATCCCGATAACTTTTATCTTGTGCTCCAGTCCAGAATCTTCCAAAATCTCAATGTTCATATTTTCCCCTCCCTGGTATATTCTTGCAAAAACTTTTAAGCCTTTAAAAGTCAAGTTTTAATTTTTTTTGGCTGGCCGGTTTTTTTCATACCTTAAAAAAACTCACCCAGCCAGTCTACCATTCTCTTTTTAATGTTTGAGAAAAGGCCTGGTCCTCTGTTCTCCATAAAGCTTTCCGGCCTCGCATTCATACCGTACAGCAAAAGGCCCACACCTGTAGCAAACTCAGGACTTGCCACCTCATCAACAAGGCCACCAACACCCTGAGGCCTTCCAACTCTAACAGGCATCTCAAAGACTTTTTCTGCAACCCTTTCAACACCAACAAGCCTGGAGGTTCCTCCTGTAAGAACAATTCCTCCAGAAATAATATCCTTGAATTCAAGCCTGTCGAGATTCTCCTTCACAAGGAAAAAAATCTCCTCTATTCTTGGCTGAATTATCTCAGCAAGGATCTGCCTTGGCATTACATTGGGTTTCCTTCCACCAACCGAGGGAACCTCAATGGTTTCTTCGGGATCGACCAGATCCGAAACAGCAACTCCCCATTTCTTTTTTATTTCCTCTGCGGTCTGCACAGGTGTTCTCAACCCTATTGAAATATCATTTGTTATGTGATTACCACCCAGTGCAATAACACTTGTATGCCAGATACTTCCATTAAGATAGACAAGCACATCAGTCGTTCCTCCTCCAATATCAAGGAGGACCACACCAAGCTCTTTTTCATCATCCTTCAGAGTTGAAAGTGCCGAGGCAAGAGGCTCAAGTACTATATCGTTCACCGCATAACCAGCCCTGTTAACCGACTTTACTATATTCTGTGCTGATGCAACCGCTCCTGTAACAATGTGAACCTCAGCCTCAAGCCTTACACCACTCATTCCTATTGGGTCTTTTATCCCATCCTGGTTGTCCACTATAAACTCCTGTGGAAAAACATGGATAACCTCTCTTTCCATTGGTATTGCAATAGCTTTTGCTGCATCAATTACCCTCTCTACATCCTCCCGGCTAATCTCCCTGTTTTTACCCGAAACAGCCACCACACCACGGGAGTTTATCCCTTCAATGTGACCTCCAGCAATCCCTGCATATACGGACTTAACCTCTATCCCGGCCATAAGTTCAGCTTTCTCAATTGCCGTTGCAACGGAGTGAACGGTAGATTCTATGTTTACAACCACACCTTTTCTCAGACCCTTGGAAGGCGAAACACCCACTCCAAGCACATCTATTGAACCATACTCGTTCACCATCCCAATTATCGCACAGACCTTGGTTGTTCCAATATCAAGTCCTACTATAATACTTTCATCATAATTCATATTAACTCTCCTTTAACTTAACAGCTGCATAAGAAGAACTAAGATCTATATAAACATGTGAACTTGTATTCCCGTATATTTTTCTCGTAACAAGCAAAACAGCCCTGAGCTTCTCAAGCTTTTCGCTATCGATAGAAAAACCAAGATATACTTCCCTAACCGGGTCTGCTCTCCTGTTTAATATCACAGTGATTCCCTGGCTTTCAACTACTATTCTATCTATCATCCGATAAATTTCAGGAGATTTTACCTTCATCCCACTGAAAGCAACGATTGCTTCCCTGGTTAGAATACTTCCTATATAATCTCCTACTTTAATATCGACATTTTTTTCATTTAGAGTAATTTCAATAAAATCCTTGTAATGAGGGTTTACTTCACCTGAATTATCGAGTTTTTTCAGAATGAGTCCATCTGAACTTGAAACATATACCTCTTTTCCCATATTTATCAGTACCCTTCCCGGGACCTCACTCAAGAGTATCTTGAGTTTATCGGGATAGATCTTTATAACCTCAGCCGATGCGATTCTCCTATCCCTCAATAATTTCCTCAAAACCACCGACTTCCTTATCGATAAAAGCGATTGATCTGCACTTAATCCTGTAAGAGTTAAAATCTCCTCAGTAGATAAAATATTATTACCCATCACTACAACTGATCTGAGTGGAAAGATTTGAAAAGTCCTTACCCTGGTTGCAAGATTTATTACCACAAACATTAATAAAATACCTATCCCGATAAGCAAAAGTACCCTTGTCGGTTTTCTCGCAACCGTATGGGTTTTTCCAAATCTCTCAATCATAATCTACAAGCAACCTCACTTTAAATACGAAATTCCAAAATCCGAACCTCTGTCTTTAGAGGCACCATTTTCATCACTATTACAGAATCGATCATTTACAAATGTAATGGGATTCGTTTCATTGATTTCTGCTGTATCAATATCCAGTGGTTTCACCATTCCCGTTTGAGTTTCAACATTTTTGTTTCTAGAAAGATTCAGTAGGAGACCAAGTATTACAGAGTTTGCCACCATACTTGAACCACCGTAACTTAAGAATGGAAGTGAAATACCTGTTGAAGGGAGAAGCCCTGTAACAACAGCAATGTTAAAAACTGCCTGCCATGTAATAAGTGAAGTAAGTCCAAATGCAAGGTAAAAATCAAACCTCTCCTTCTGGTATTTTGCTATTGTATACCCCCTGTATGCAATAATGATATAGAGAGCTATCACAAAGAGTACTCCAATGAACCCGGTTTCCTCCGCAATAATTGCAAAGATAAAGTCGGTATGGGGGATCGGAAGATACTTCATTTTCTGGATACTTTTTCCCAATCCTGCCCCGGCGAGCCCTCCCAGAGCAAAAGCCTTAAAAGATTGAATTATCTGGTAACCCTTATCTGTAGGGTCCATCCATGGGTTTAAAAAACCCACTATCCTTTCTCGCCTGTAACTTTTCTCGCTGATCATCAGATACAGAGCAGGTATTGACACAAATACAAGAGAAATAAGGGATATAGCTCTTATCCCAGCAATAAAAAACATCATCAGAGATATGAAAAATATCATGAAGGCTGTTGAAAAGTCCGGTTCAAGAAAAATAAGAATTGAAAAGAGGGTTACTATGATAAAAGGAGGTAGAAATCCTCTGTAAAAATCATTCAGTTCTTCACCCTTCTTCGTAAGTATTGAAGCAAGATATATTATAACTACTATCTTCGCAAACTCTGAAGGCTGAAAACCAAATCCCCCAAATCTAAACCATCTCCTTGAGGGATGAACAAAACCAAATTTTATCAGGGACGGTATAAGAAGAAATACAAGCAGGAGCAGGGTCATGATTACCAGCGGCTTAATAAGTCTCTTTATTCTTGAAATATCAAATCCAATAAGCCCCAGAAGTATTAACAATGACAAAAGTGTCCACACAAGCTGCCTTTTAAAATAAAACATGTAATCACCTGCTTTCAGGCTTTCGCTGATACCAGCACTGAATACCATGACCAATCCAAAACACATCAGACTGAATCCGGCCGCAAACAATACGTAGTCAATAGAGTGTACCTCTCTCACTGCTGTAGTATTATGCGAACACCTGTAATCAAAAGTCCCCTCTGTCAAAACTCTCTCCTACTGAATCTTCAGGGTACTCATTGCAATAAGGGCTAGCATTGCTCCAATAATCCAGAAACGAACAATTATCTTTGACTCCGACCACCCTTTCAACTCAAAATGGTGGTGGAGTGGAGCCATTAGGAAAACCCTTTTCCCGAACAATTTATAAGAAAAAACCTGAAGTATTACTGAGAATGTTTCAGCAGCAAAAACGCCTCCAACAATAATGAGAAGAATCTCCTTCTTGATCAGGAGGCTTATCACACCAATAGCTCCGCCAAGTGAGAGTGAACCGGTATCTCCCATAAAAACCTCGGCTGGATGAGCATTATACCACAAAAACCCTATACCCGCTCCAAGTACACTCATGCAGTATACGGTAAGCTCCGCACTATCAGGAATAAACGGAATCTTGAGATATTCCGCTATCTTAATATGGCCTGTCAGATAACTGAGTCCCGCGTATGCTGAAACGACAAAAATTATCAAACCAATAGCCAGGCCATCGAGCCCATCGGTTAAATTAACAGCATTGGTTGTACCTACTATAACAAGGATCCCAAATGGAATATACAGATAAGACAAATTTGCCACTGGAGTATTGATAAATGGGATATACAGAAGCGTGGTCTGGTCATTTCTTCCCGGGCCGAACACAATGTAAAGGACTACTCCGGCTGAAACAGCAATCTGAGTTAAAAACTTGAACTTTGCATGTAGGCCTTTACTACTTCTCCGCATATACTTGAGATAGTCATCGAAGAAGCCTATAATTCCGAAAGCAGAGGTGGCCATAATAACAAGAAGTACATACCTGTTGCTGAGATTACCCCAGAGTAGAACAGAAGATAATATGGAGATTAGTATCAATATACCGCCCATTGATGGCGTCCCGGCTTTCTTCTCATGGGTCTCTGGAGTATACTCCCTCACAACCTCGCCAACCCCCATCTGCTTGAGCTTCTTTATGATAAGTGGACCAAAAATAAACGATATCAGTATCGCGGTTACAGTTGCATAAACTGACCTGAATGTTATATACCTGAATACATTGAATGCAAAAAAGTACTTATAAAGAGGATAGATAAAATGATAAAACATTCCCCCCCCAGTACCTTATATCTTTACCTCTCATTGAGCACCAATAAGTTCGAGAAATTTTTTTTTACCCTTTCAAGACCCATTGCCCTTGAACCTTTTATGAGCATTGCGTCTCCAGCTCTGGCAAGTGAAGCCAGTCTTTCACTCAGTCTGTCAATATCTGAAAAGCTTTCCACTAAGATGTTATCTGCTTTTCTGCATTCATCGGCTACCAACTCAGCCATTTCTCCAAAGGTAAGTAATACATCCACACTACTCTGAGAAATAATTCTTCCAATCTCCCTGTGATATTCCGGGGATTGTTCACCAAGTTCCAACATGTCTGAAAAAACAAAGATTTTTTTCCCTTCCACATTTATCCGATCAAAAAAATCAAGGCATCTCTTTACAGATAGTGGATTGGCATTGTAACTTTCATCAAGAATTATAATATCATTGACAATCTCTACTGCTCCTCTCCCCTCTTCAGGTTTGAAATTCCCCAGAACGTCCCTTATAATTTTTTCTGGAATACCAAAATACCTTCCTACAAGTATGCCCGCAAGAGCATTGGAAAGTCCATGGTAGCCTGTCAATCCTGTAAAATACCTCTCATTATCAACACGAAACCGTGTGCCCAGCAGATCCATCGATTCAATCGACGCGACAGAAACATCCCCTTTATTAATTCCGAAACTCTTTACCTCCGCCTTCGTCCCTGAACGAAGGAACTCAAAATAATCATCCTCAGCATTCAGAAAGGCGCCACCATCTTCAGGTAAAATCTCGATCGCTGCCCTTTTCTCCTCCGCAATTTTGTATACAGAACCAAAAAATCCCACATGGGCAGGTCCAATATTTGTTACGAGAGCATAACGCTGTCCGATTATTCCAGAAAGATATGCGATCTCACCGGGACTATTGGTTCCGATCTCCTGAATAAGGAAATCTGTTTCATCTCCCACTCTGAGGATTGTTTTAGGTACTCCGATATCATTATTAAAGCTCTTTTCACTCGTCACCACATTCCAGCATTCGGATAGTATGGCACCAATGAGACTCTTACATGTCGTTTTACCCGCTGTACCTGTAATTACAAACTTTCTGACATCAAATTGCGTGAGATAATTCTTCGCAATATCTCCCAGTACCCTTCGGGTATTGTCAACAGCTATAACAGGGACATTAACTTGTTTAAGATGTCTAAAACCATTTATCGCTGCTCTCTCGATAATAACCCCAGCTGCTCCCTTCTTAATTACATCTTCAACAAAATCATGCCCGTCAAACCGATCTCCCTTAATCGCAATAAAGAACTCTCCCCGGGAAATTGTTCTTGAATCGGTAGAGATTCCCTTGACCACGTATACTTCGTAATCCTTGCCACCTGAGATAAAATCAAACTCAACATTCTGAAGCAAATAGGATAATGGAGTTGACTTCATGCGATTTTTACTCTACCTCTTATTTAATTCCTGTCTAAATAAAGTCTAACTAACAGCGCTACCCTCCCTTAAAACCAGTGTAAATCACCTTCATCTCAATACGCTATAAGTTTAACATCCCTGTAGGTAACAGGAACCATTCCGAACTCTTCAACAGCAATTTCTTTAATCTTTTTTCTCGATGCTATCTCCGATAATTTCAGAGTATCCAGATAAATCTCTTCTTCCAGATGCGATTTCTCTTTGACAAGTTTATTAATCTCACGCTCAAGAAGGTAAACCCTTAGATTTTGCCACGTTATGAAAAAAAGGAGCATTGCTCCCACACCAATGAAAACTATTAATTTAAAAACTCTCTTTATTAAAAATTTTTCAGTTCCCACCATCTTAACCTCAAGAAGCCAAAGCATTTATATTCTCACCATACCCGGACGAATCCCCATTAAGCTTTACCGCACATCTGAGATGGGCACTCCTCGATGAAGGATTATCTCTCTTCTCGCTTTCATCAGGGACAACAGGTTTGCGTGTAACAATCCTTAATTTCTTCTTACCTCCACATACACAAACGGGAAAATCCTCCGGACACGTACAACCCTTTGCAAGTCCTCTGAAAACATTCTTCACGATCCTGTCTTCAATAGAATGAAAACTTATTACCACTATTCTCCCTCCAGGCTTCAACACATCAACCGCATCATTCAAGGCTTTTTCAAGAATTTCCACCTCATCGTTAATGAAAATCCTTATGGCCTGAAATGTCTTTGTCGCAGGATGAATATTTTTTGGCCAAAATTTCCTGGGAATTGCCCTCATTATAATATCGGCCAGCTCCAGTGTTGAAGTAATGGGCTTTTTCTTTCTTTCCCTTTCAATCAGGTCTGCTATTCTCCATGAAAATCTCTCCTCTCCATAGGCCCAGATAATTTCTGCAAGTTTTTTCTTACTAAATGAATTGACAACCTCATAGGCTGTAAGTTTAGATGAAAGATCAAGTCTCATATCAAGTGGTTCATCGGAGTAAAAGCTGAAACCTCTGCCACTTTTCTTGAAATGGTACATTGAAACTCCCAGATCAAAGAATACTCTATCCACCTTACCAAATCCAAGCTGATCAAGTATCTTCTTTATATTTTCAAAACTGTCATGGACAGGTATAAATCCCTCACCAAATGTCTTTAACCTTTCCTTAGCTATCTTTAAAAGTTCCCCATCCCGCTCTATTCCTATCAGGACACCTCCCGGGATTCTTTCCAGAATTGAATAGGCATGTCCCCCTTCTCCAATCGTGCAATCTACCACAACCATTTTGGGTTTCAGTTCAAGAAACTCAATAACCCTATCCAGTAATACGGGTGTATGTGTTATCATTCTTCACCCCTTTATCTTCTTTGTTATCAGGTTCACCTATGAAGAATTTAAAGAAAAAACCTTCGTTGCCCCAACAGTGAGCTTTGAAGCACATAAAGTCTGTTCTCAAAATTCAGATTCTTTGCCCCCTGTATATCAACGTTACATTGAGTTTCACAATCCAAGATCAGCAATTTTTTCACCCAGTAGATCGAAATTTTTCTCATTGGCTTTCTTATACTCGTTCCACTTTTCCTCGCTCCAGATCTCAATCCTGTTTATAGCTCCAAGGATAACAACATCCCTATTAATTCCTGCGTACTCCCTGAGACTCTGTGGTATGGCGATCCTCCCCTGTTTATCCACTGCCTGTTCAGTTGCCGGAGAAACAAACATCCTGAGAAAAGATCTATCCTCTTTTTTTGCAAAGCTCAATCTCTCATTTAACATGGACACAATTCTTTCCCACTCATCTTTGGGATAAACAAAGAGGCAGTGATCAAAACCCTTTGTGGCAACCCAGTACTCGTCTTCGCCAACCTTTGAATATCTCAGTTTCGCAGGTATAGCTATCCTCCCCTTCTCATCAATCGTGTGCCTATATTCACCAATAAACATATTCCCCATCTATTTTCCCTGCTTTTCTGGAGCTCACTTAATATTTCTGGAACAACTTCTGCAGTGAATTAATGATTTGACCTTTAGGAAGCTAATTGTCTACCCGCACAAACCACAATATGGGGAAATTCACCACTTTTCCCCACTATTTCTAATCTATATTACATCAATTTTTTCTCTTGTCAATGTATTTTTTGATTTTTTTTACTTTTTTTATAAAAAAAATTTGGCAGGGTAGATGTGAAGATATGTGAATTTTATTTCTGGAGAGGTACTTATTATATAAGCACCTCTCCTCAGGAATAATTTTTTATCTTTTGCAGGATTTTAATATTCTAAAATCCTAGTAAAATGAAATTTTATTTAAGCTTTACTCCATAATATCGACTGCCTTCAGATAATACTGTTCGGATACTCTTGGTTTATAGTTGATAACTCTTTTACTTGTTGCTTCAAATGCTATCAACTGGTATAGATAGATAAATGGGGGATCATCATGCATGTATTTCTGGATCTCTTTGTAGAGCTGAGCACGTTTATTCTGGTCAACCGTCTGTTGAATTTGCTTCACCATTTTCTCAAGCTTTGGATCGTACCATGCTGCATAACTTGCATCCATTCCCCCTACTGATCCTATAAGCCTTGGAAAAGCCTCACCAACACTTGAAGACCAGGCATCCCCAAACAGAGGCGGAAGTTGTCTTTTTGCTTCAAGAGACCAGAACTTACCAGATTCCATGAATTCAAGATCAACATCAACACCAATATCCTTAAAATATCCCTGCACTGCCTGTAAAACCTGTTCAAAATTAATGTATGTATTTGCGGGTCCAGCCATCTGTATTTTAAATCCATTGGGATATCCGGCTTTAGCAAGTAACTGCTTTGCTTTCTGAGGATCATATGTATAGGGTTTAATGGATGGATCGTATCCCAAGTTTCCAGGCAGAACAAATCCTGCAATCTGTCTTGCATTTCCGTTGAAAATACTGTCAATAATAGCCCTGTAATCTATCGCGTAATTTAAAGCCTGACGCACATAAACATTTTCTACAGGTGTTCCTTTACCAGTTGAGATATTGTTAAATGCAATGTAATAAGCCCTATCCTTTGGGTATGTAATAAGTTTAACATTGGGATTATTCTTCAGAACTTCCGCTTCTTCAGGACTAACCCGCGGTATAATATCAATCTCACCTGTTTTAAGAGCTGCGACTCTTGTTGACAACTCCGGTATAGGCCTGTATATTATTTTATCAATTTTTGGGTATCCTTTTTCCCAATAATTCGGATTTTTTTCCAGAACTATCCTATCGCCCTTTCTCCACTCAACAAATCTAAAAGGACCGGTCCCGATTGGATGGGCTAGATAACCCTCCTCACCGACCTCTTCATAGTATCTCTTTGAAAGAATACCCCAGTGTTCATTCATCTGCAGGAGCATCATAGCATTCGGTTTTTCTGTTTTAACCCTGACTGTATAATCGTCTATCTTTTCTACCGATTTTACCACCTTAAAATCTTCCCTGTACGTAATCCCTTCTTTCTTTCCTCGCTCCCATGTAAAAACAACATCATCAGCTGTAAAAGGATAACCGTTGTGAAACTTAACACCTTTCCTTAATTTAAATGTGTAAGTGGTTCCATCAGGAGATACGGTCCAGCTTTCAGCAAGAGATGGAACAATTTTACCCTCGTCGTTAAGCCATACAAGTGAGTTAAAGATCTGCCATGAAACATTTGAGGATTGCCTTGTGTCACCTGTTGCTGGTTCAATTGTATTTGGACTCGCAGCCAGAGCAATCCTGAGAATCTTTTCTTTTGCTACCTCTTCTTTCTCTCCAGCCCCAATAAAAAGAAAAATTGAACCCACAAGTAAAACAACAAATGCAAAAGAGAATTTGTGACTTCTAAACCTGCTCAACCCATTCATTTTAACCTCCTTAAAATATTTTAACTTTTAACCGACAGGTATTTATTCAAATACCGGCCGGCAATCACACTGGGTAAGTATTTTTAGCGGGCTATATTTATTTGAGTTGACACACAATTCGATATAATTAACACAAGGAATCTTTCTTTACTTCACCCGAACTCCATTTTTTGTAAGTATTCTCTGTACCTTCGAGATGTTGACATTACGACAGGTAACACCTTCTTTAATCGATTGCGCAGCAGCAACGCCCGCACCCTGACCTGTAATTGTACAACATACCATCTGTCTTGTAGCTGCATGGGAGATTCTATCACCTGCTACACATCTTCCTACAACGAGTAGATTTTCAATCTTCTTTGGCAACATGGACCTGTATGGAAATTGAAAAAATCTACCAGTGGTCGGGAGTATCACAATCCCATAAGCATCGAGAAATTCCGGACAGATGCCTATGCTATCCTCGAATCTTGCCTGATTCATAACATCCTCACCCGTAAGATTATATTCACCGATTATCTTTCTCGACTCTCTTGTTCCTACAACCGAGGCAAAGTTTCTCAGTCTTGCATTTTTAAATCCAGGCATGTACTTTTTCAAAGCGTCAATTGCCCATATAACCTGCTTTCTTCCTTCTATCTCAGCCCTTGTTAGATCAAATACATTGGTGGTATCAATTCCGAACACATGAACCGCATTCAGGTTTGTTACTTCACCCGTGTCCTCTCTTATTCCTCCGCTCCAGTAACTTTCAATACATACATCCCTGGGAATCTCACCAGCTTCTTTTGCCCTTATAAACGGTTCGGATATATAGGGAC
>CAZFGQ010000071.1:0-13302 GCA_964518675.1 uncultured Spirochaetota bacterium | reverse complement strand
CTCATATATTAATCAGATTTTATGCCCAGGTAAATATCTCTCTGGATATTTATAAATAATTTCAGATGTAATGTTATTTTCACTCAAAACATTTTCTTGAAAAACTTTTGAATAACTAGGGCAAACTTCAAGTTTTCATTTTGAAACATAAGAAGAAAATTTTTTCTTGATGATATTGAAACTTCTACTTAGTTTTTCAATCTTCAGTATAAATAAATACAAAATAGTATTCAATGAAACTTGGTATCTCATTAACCGTTAAAATTCCAGTTAAATTCATAAAAAACAGTAATCTGGTTGAGATAAAAAAATTTACAGAAGACGAAATAACCCATACATTAAAATCCATAAGAACGGGAGAGCCAAAAAGCGTAAGTTTCCATCTTCAGTATCTGGAAAATGGAAAATACATATTACCCTCGGTAGACGATTTTTCCAGCCATATTGAATATTTTTCAAAAGCAGCAACACAACTCAATCCCATAATGATCTCCTTTCATTTTGGACTTTCCTCAAAATCAGTGGTGATAGACGAAAACACATTTGTAGCAGTAGCGAATGGCCAATTACTATCCCGGCACGAAATCATCAAAAATATAGAGAGAAATCTTACAACTCTGAAACAAAACTTTCCCGGAATCGGAGTTCTCCTTGAAAATCTCGAGTACATCCCCGAGTATATCTCAAAAGGAGCCTACAGCTATATACAGGAAGCAAATTTTTTTGGTGAAAATGTCGTGAAATGGCACAAGATGGGGATGGTAGATGGAATGGTACTTGACATATCACATGCAATTATAGCATCCGCAAACCACCCATTTTATAATGGATACATGAAGGCTAATGAAGAGCAAATTGATATTAGGAAACTCGAGGATGTAAAATCAAGCGGATACTCTGAATATCTTAAATCCATTGATGAAAACCGTGCACTTGAGAGCTTTAAAAATTATCTGAGCAGGCTCCCACATGAATTAATCAAAGAGATCCACATATCGGGTTTTGGTAGATTGGATGATGGAACATACGTTGATGCCCATCTAATACCTGGAAAGGTTGAAAAACTGGCATTGGTCCATACTTTAAATACCATTGCTGAGAGCGCAGAAATCCTTCCACCAATCGTGCTTGAATACTCAAGGGAACCAGAGAGGATCCCGGAAATACTTGAAGACCTCAAAAAACTGCTTGATTCATTATAAAGAAATGGCTTTTAAAATCATACTTTTCAAAGCTCTTATCTAATTTTTTACATAGAATTTTTTCAAACTTAGATGTAAAACAGAATAAAATTTAAAATCTGGAGGTATCATTAATATGAAAACCATATGTTTTGCCGGACTTGGTCTCA
The DNA here is from genome assembly GCA_964518675.1 of uncultured Spirochaetota bacterium. GTDB lineage: Bacteria > Spirochaetota > B62-G9 > B62-G9 > CAZFGQ01 > CAZFGQ01. Next base: position 11,951 of record CAZFGQ010000071.1, on the reverse strand, counting down.
TGGGACAGGAAATGGCAATGAATCTCCTAAAAAAAGGTTATATTCTAAAGGTTTACAACCGCACCCCTCTTAAAGCAGAACCTCTTGTCGAGAAAGGAGCCGAGCTCGCCCTTAATCTCTCCGAAGGAGTTAAAGGAGTTGATATTATGATTACCATGGTTTCAGATGATGAAGCTCTTGAAAATCTGGTAACCATGGAAGTGCTCAAAAATCTTGGAGAAGGGAAAACACATCTCTCAATGAGCTCTGTAAGCCCCGCCTGTATAGAAAAATTATCAATTCTTCACAGAAAAGCCGGGGTAAAACTACTTTCATGCCCTGTTTTTGGCAGACCCGATGCCGCAAGAGAAGGCAAATTATGGTTGTGTCTTGCAGGCGAGGATGAAGCCAAAGAGACTGCAATGGATATTCTCAAATCTATGGCACAAAAAATATATGATTTTGGACTACATCCATGGGTCGCCAATGTCATAAAACTTGCTGGGAATTTTCTTATAGCTTCTGCAATCGAAGCCCTCTCAGAGGCATTCAGCTTTGTAGAAAAGAATGGTGTCGAAGCCATCAAACTTTACAATATAATGACAGAAACATTGTTCTCATCTATAGTCTATAAAGGCTACGGTAGTAACATTTTAGAAAAGAAGTACAAAACCCCGGGATTTAAACTCAGGCTCGGTTATAAAGATATAAGGCTTCTTAAGGATACAGCCCGAAACAGCTACACCCCCATGCCCTTTGCATCAGTGCTGGAGGATAGATTTTTAAGAGCTCTGGAAGACCAGAAAGGTGACTGGGATTGGTCCGCAATAGCGGAATACCAGATGACCGATTCAGGCCTCAGTTAAAAAACCTGTCCTTCCATTTTTACATTTTTTTACAATTTGTTTAAAATCCGGAAATACTCACCACCTATATTAATTAACGAGTGAAGTTAAAAAAAATCAAAACTCAGGAGGGTTAAGATGAAACACAAAACTTCAAAACTTCTCGTTGTATTAACAGTGGTGGCTCTGCTTTTCGCCATTGGGGCCTTTGCATTTGCTGACACACCAGGCGAGGCAGAGATCAAGAACTACAGTGGTACCGTTTCTTTTAGATACGGTGGTGGGTTTTTCCTGAAAACAGATACAGGTGATGAGTATAAGCTTGTTCTCGGACCTTACTGGTATCTTGAGAACCTCGGCCTTGAGCTAAAGCAGGGAGACAGAATAACGGTAACAGGAATCGTTGATGACGGTATACTGTTCGCAGGAAAAGTAAAGAAGGGCACCAGAACCTATGAAATTGCAGACCTCACAAACTTTGATGACTTTCACTGCCCAATGTGGGAACATGGCTTTGGAAAAAGGGGTGGACCCGTTCGTGGGTACAGAGGAGAATATGGACCCGGCATGATGAGAGGTGGAGGTTACGGGATGAGAGCACCCCGGAGCATCAGATAGATGAGGCACAGATTAAGTTGTGACAAAGTTCATGCAACTTCTATGCTAAATCGAAAATTGAAAAGGCAGGGGCATATGAAAGGTCCCTGCCTTTTTTTGAAGAATTATTTAAAAAGTAAGGTTAATCAGGCAAAAAAAGAGAAGCTATATATAGAAACCTATCCAAGAAACAAATTGAGAAATAGGAGGCTACAAAATGACGCTATCCTAATAGTTATTCAACAGTAGCAATCGCATCCATCTCTATCTGAAACCCATAGTGAAGTTTTGATGATAAAGGAACCACCGCCCTGGCCGGGCGGTGGCCCCCAAAGTAACGCGAGTAAACTGCATTTACCTTATCCCACAAATCAATGTTTGAAATATAAACCGTTGTTTTCATTACTCTGTCAAGACCACTTCCCGCTGCGGTAAGGATTGCCGAGATATTTTTTATCACCTGCTCTGTTTGCTCCTCTATTGATCCAAGCTTCTTTTCACCCGTAACTGGATCAATGGGCAGTTGTCCTGAGACGAACACCAGTCCCTGATGAACTATTGCCTGAGCATAATGTCCCCTGGGTTCTGGTGCATTCCCCGTCAGTATCTCTCTCATTTTTTCCACCTCTCAAGATCAATCTGATTTTCTGACTTTGCAACTATTGTGGTTCCAGCAAGGTCACCAGTTACATTTACGCTTGTTCTACCCATATCCAGAATCGCATCAATACCAAGTATCATTGCATACGCCATGGCCACCGGAGTACCAGGATCAACAGGAAGTCCAACCGAATCAAGAACCATCAATAGCATTATCGCGCCAGCTCCCGGTACACCCGCAGTACCTATCGAAGCCAGGACAGCTGTAATGATAACAGTCATCTGCTGGGCAAAGTTTAAAGGCAAACCAATGGCGTATCCCACAAACATGGCACATACACCCTGGTAAATGGCGGTACCATCCATATTAATTGTGGCACCAAGGGGAAGGGTAAAAGAATACACACTCTTCGAAATCCCCATATTTTCATCAGCCACTCTCATTGTAACGGGAAGGGTACCGCTGGAGCTTCTCGTCACAAAAGCCGTTATACTGGCTTCCTTTGCCCTGCCCAGAAACTTAAATACATCGAAGCGAAATACCGATAGAAAACCTCCATATATTACAAACATATGGACAATCAAAGCAATGTAGACGGCAAGAGTCACAATCCCCAGGGGACCTGCAGCCTCTGCACCCTGAGTTCCAAATACAACAGCAATAAGGGCAAGAACGCCGATTGGGGCATACTGTAAAACACCCCGTACGATTTTATACATAATCTCTGCCACACCATCGCATACTGTAAGAATGGTTTCTGCAGAATTTTTGAGCCTCTCAACTGTGCTTTCTTTTAAATACGAAAGAGCTATTCCAAAAATAATGGCAAAGAATATGGTTGGCAGAACTTTTCCCTCGGCAAGGGCCTTGAATGGATTGGTTGGGAAGATATTCAGTATTGTATCTATCACCGAGGGTTTTTTCAGCTCTTTCCCCGCTGCCTCTACCCCTGCAAGCTCAAGCCCCATGCCCGGCTTGAAAACATTGGCGAACAGCAATCCAATGGCAACGGCAAAGGCAGAAGTCAATAAATAGTACCCAACAATTTTCAAACCAACCCTCCCCAGGCGTGCAGGACTTATACTTGCCGCTCCCACAACCAGAGAAAAAAACACCACCGGCATAACAATCATCTTCAGAAGCCGGATAAAAACATCCCCAAATGGTTTAATAACCTTAATCCCAGGACCTACAAGGAGCCCAATAATAACACCAAGTACAAGCCCTATGAGTATCCTGATCAGCAGATTGGACTCCAGATACATCCTCATAATACCTTTTCTTTTTTGTTCCATGATTTTACCCTCCTTTTATAATTCAATTTTGATTTTTATCCTGGCCAGAAGCCGATGAGTCAAAACTCCAAAGCGATCGCAGCTTAATGAATAACCCCGGAGTAACAATTGCATATACCACCCCATATAGTTAACCATACTAACCTTTACAGATTAATTTCAATCTATGGCAATACAGGAAGGTCAAAACAGAGGCGGGCATAGCATATTTGGATAGTTTAAAACCTTTTTATATATCTACAACAACAATTTTTCAAGTTTCTTTGATTCCTTAAGTCCATTGCCAGTCAACACAACAACCGCCCCATCTCTCTCCAGAGGAGAAAGTTTATACCAACCTGCCAGAGCAGCAGCCGATGTGGGTTCGACAAATATCCCCATTGAAATAAGGACTCGCATTGCCTGTAAAATCTCATCATCATTAACACTTACAGTCCTACCCCCACTATCCCGAATCGCTTTTAAAACCGCTCTGGCTCTAGGTGGTTTCTGTACGGAGATTCCTTCTGCTACAGTTGGTTTTACCTCAACATCAGAAAAATCTTCAAATCCCTTTTTGAATGCATCATGTACCGGCATACAATTCTCAGCCTGCACCCCTATCATTTTTGGAATCTGCTTATAATATCCAGCTTCCAGAAGTAATTTGAACCCCATATACAAACCCTCGAGAAGACCTCCACTACCCACCGGTACAACTACATATGGTGGAACTTTCCCATCGAGCTCCTCCCATATTTCAAACGCCGACGACTGTATTCCTATCGAGAAGAAGGGATTCCATAAATGGCTGGCGTAAAATTGAGATCGCGCTGCTTCAATAGCAGCGCTATTGGCATCCTGTCTTGTCCCGGAGACTTTTACCACCTTGGCTCCGAATAATCTGATCTGGATTAATTTCTCTTCTGGGGTATATTCAGGAACAAAAACTGTACATGAGATACCCGCAGCTTTTGAATAAGCTGCTATAGCAGCACCCGCATTCCCAGAAGAATCCTCTACTACACTATTTACCCCCAATGCCTTTACTACAGAGATAAGAACACTGGCCCCTCTGTCCTTGAAAGAACCTGTGGGCTGCATAAAATCCATTTTAAACAGCACATTTTTACCATCGATTTGCCTCTTTACAAGGGGAGTTCTTCCTTCTCCCAGAGACACCGGTTCAGCAGCATCAGGTAGTCCAAATGTCTCCCTGTATCGCCATATAGTTGTATCCTTCCTATCTCTAATTTCCTGTCCTGAAAACTTCCCCTGGTGCTCAACAACAAAAAAACCACCACAATCACATTTAAAGATTGTAGTGGCCACAGGATACGTCTTATGACATATATAACATTTATATCTCATTAAACTTCATTTTATACCCAATCTCAAAAAATTGTCAACATATTAAATTTACTCAGATGTGGATTGCCCAACCCTCCGCGGGTCTTGCAGCCTCCATAATAACTTCTGAGAGAGTGGGATGGACATGTATCATCTCGACCACATCTGTTGGCAAAAGCTCAACTTTCTTTGCCAGCAAAAGCTCATGGATTATCTCTGTGGCATCATTTCATACGACAGAAGCCTCCATGATCTCTTCAACAAAAAGCTTTACACCATCTCTGCCCTTTTTAATGGATTTTACCCTTGTGGATGTTAATACATTTATTTTTCTCTATTTGAACGCCCTTGTGAGAACAGGTGAGATTTCTTCATCTCCAAGGGGAAGTAGCCTCCCAAGAAGTTCCACAACGGTAACCTCAAAGCCAAAACTGTTCAATATATGGGTTATGGGTAACTCAACCCCAATGAAATCTCCTCCAAGGATTATTATACTATCAGGAAGCTTTTACAATAGAAGTGCATCATCAGAAGATAAAACCCTATTGCCATCAAACTCAAAACTCCTTACGTGATCTTGAACCTGTGGCTATCATAATATTTTTCACTTGTACCTTGCCCTTTCCATCTATTTCAACTGTATCAGATTGCAGCAACTTCCCCCTGCATGCAATTACTTCTGCTTTATTTTTTTAGTAGATAAGCCCACCTTTTGAAAGCATATCGGAAGCTTTTCTTGACTTTAGCTACACATTTTTGTAATCAAAACCGGATAGACCAACCCTTACACCCATTTTCTCCATCTCTTTAAGCCTATTAAAACTCTCAACCTGATGTATAAGTGCCTTTGATGGAATACATCCCACATTGAGACATACTCCACCGAGTTTATCTTTTTCAACCAAGCATTTTTTAAGACCAAGCTGAGAAGCTCTTATTGTCCCAACATACCCACCAGGCTCCCTTCTATAACCAGCAAATCATACTCGTAAGAACCAGACATATTCTCAGACCTCCTTTGAACCCACTGTATTTAATCAACATAACTGGTAATCAATAACTTATGGAAAATGGATTATAAAGTCGAGGGATAAATTATGCATGGAGCCAATACCTCATCCTTCATCCCAATAAATTAAAAATCTGAACAAAGATTTATATATTTTTTCACTATGATTAAACTCAAGCTGCTTTTTTCTCCCTCTTGATATTTTCTAACTCTTTTTAATAGAGTCTTAGCTTTCCCTCATAAAGATTATTATCCATCCATCGATAGCACTCACCGGTTAGCAACATCCGTCTCATCATCCCGCATACCTTTCTTATTAATGCAATCCTTGCTCTCCCCGCTCCTCGGCTCTGTTTTAGTCTATCATAGAATATTCTAAAATAGTGAGAAGCATCTGTTAGATGATGAATTGATTGAGTTAAAAGGGTGCTTGTTAAGTTTCTGGATTCCCTTGTTATATGACCAACCTGGCTCTTTCCTCCACTATCCTTTATCCTGGGAACAATCCCAAGGTAGGTATTCATCTTCCTGAGGGTTCTGAATCGTCTTATATTTCCTACCTCAGCCAAGAATGCCAAAGCTACAAGAGGTGCAATCCCTTTGATCGTAATGAGCAGTTTGACCGCATCCTTAAGCGGTTCACCTGCAAGAAGGATTTCTCCCCTTATCTTTTCCTCTTTCTCTTTTTACCTTCCATACCAGTTCAAGACAGCTCCAAACACTTATCTCACTCGCTCCACTAAGATCAAGCTCCTTTAGCGCCTTCCTCCCGTGTTCCGGAGAAAATAAGCGATTATCCACCTCTTTCCTGCTATCTATGCCATTATCAGACAAAATTGCATGGATGTTGTTCTTCAACATCTTGATCTGCCGGTTCAGCAATTGATATTGACTGAAAAGCTTCCTCAGCTCCCTAATCACCACATCAGGTTTGTATACCTCCGGTATTCCAAACTCTCCAGTAGTAAGCTATGCCCATAAAGCTTTTACCATATTTCGGGAATCCTGTTTGTCCGGCTTATTCCAGAAGTCCTTAATGATCCAAAACCTATGAGGATCAACGATATAGCACTGGGCACCTCTTGATTCTATCCGCTCAGCCCAGTAAAAAGCCCCCGTGAAAGCCTCCATAACCACTGCATCCTCAGATCCAAGCCCTTGAATGTAGCCTTTGAGGTTAAGTGTTCCTAAGTTTGAAATCAATCTCTTTCCCTTTATAATTAAGAACAGCTATGGTTGAATAGCTTTTGTAACGATCAATTCCGTAAAACTTGGTTATCACTTTTTCCTTTCATTTTTTGAGGGAGAAAAATGGTAAAGGTGCCTTGGTGGAGCGACCTGCCGGTGATATTATCATTTATTAATTTACTTCTATGGTTCTTATAATGATTAGAAATGTACTTTTAAACCTGATAGAAAGCTTAAATTTTTCCAATGCGGATTCTTTTCTGGGACTGGTTATTGGTATGCTTAGAAAGGTTTTGCTGTTCGACATGGTTATGATATTTTTATCAAATCATTCCATATTGAACCTCCACAGGGCCATCAGATCTTCATTCACTTATTCTTATATAGAAAAGCTCTTTTTGCTTTTATCTCTGTTCTTTCGGATAAAATATCTCGAATTATAACCAGTTTTTTAGGTGTTTATTAAGGTTATCTGGATATGAAAATACCCTTAGTTTCATGTGCAGGTATGTAATTAAGGTTTTTATTGAGTTATTTAAAGTGAAAAATATTTAACAACTCGATTTTTATTTCCCTGAAAGTTAATTCGTCCCTCCAGGTTTGAGGTAGGCACTCCAGTAACTCATTCCCACAAATACTCCACCTCCTATAATATTCCCTATTGTAACCGGGATAAGATTTTTAATTATGAAATTACCCCAGCCAAGAATGGACATATCAACTCCTTGAGGGAGAGTTAAACCAGCCCACTTGCTCAGAAAGATGCCTGTAGGAATAAAGTACATATTGGCAACACAGTGCTCAAAACCTATTGCTACAAATGCCATTATGGGGAAAAATATGGCAAAAATCTTCCCGATGGTCTGGCGTGCCGCAAGAGCCATCCACACTGCAAGACAAACCAGCCAGTTGCACCCTATACCCCTGAAAAGTGCCTCCCAGAAATCGAGGGTTACTTTACTATAGGCTATGCCTATAGCCTTTATCCCCAGGGCATTCCCCTGTGTTTTCCACAGTCCGGAAAGGTAGAACAAAAGAGCAAGAATGAGTGAACCTATGAAATTAGCAATATAAACCAATCCCCATCTTTTCAGCATGGTTTGGAAAGTAATTTCCTTTGCTAGGGTGCTGGTAACCATCAGGTTGTTACCTGTGAAAAGCTCAGCACCCGCGATTACCACCAGCATAAGCCCCACACTGAATACAGCTCCGCCCATAAATTTGGTAAATCCTAAACCCATTTTTTCTGCCAGGTCAAAAGTGACTGTTGTGGAAAGGAGACCTCCAAATCCAATATACGCTCCTGCCAGTATACCCAGAACAAGAACAGAGAACCAGGGAGAGGTAGTTTTTTTTACTCCCACACTCTTAGCCACTGTGGTAGCAATGGTCTGAGGAGCCTTATCCTCAAGGCTAGGTACCGGGAACTGGATATTCTTTATGATTTTTTCAAATCTACCTATGGCTTTTTTTTCTTCAACTATCTTTCTTCTTAATGCCTGTTTTACCTTTTCAATAATCTCATCCGGAGTAAAAGGTTTTGGCACATAATCCATGGCCCCTCTTTTCATGGCTTCTGCTGCTCTTCCTACAGTGGGATAACCGCTTATCATAACAATGGCTGATTCAGGAGACCTACTGTCTATTTCTTCCACCACATCCATACCATCGAATCCGGGCATCTTCCAGTCGCATAAAACTACATCAAACCTGGAATCCTGAAGTAATTTTAACCCTTCTTCAGGGCTGTTTGTGGTAACTACATTAAAACCTTCTTGTGAAAATATTTTTCGACATGACTCCAGAACCACATCTTCATCATCAATTACCAGCATTCTCTCAGACATACACCTGCCTCCCTTTTCATGGATATATATTTTATTGAAATGAAGGTAAAAAGTAATATCGAATAATTAATTTTAAAATATTTTTTACCATATCTCAGCACTTAACCTCTGAATAAGCCATCTTTTCTGAACTTCTGAAAGTTTTCCCACGTGTTCTTCAATCCATGAAATATCACCGGTAAGAATGGCCAGTTTTTCCGGTCCTGTTAGCTGGTACTCCTCAAGAGCATCTGCACCTTTTTCAAAAAGGTTCTCTGAAAAATTAATGTCTGTTCCCGCCCTTTCCAGAACTTTAATAACTTCCTGTTTATGGATTATTTTCTGTTCTTCTGGCTCCATGGTGGCAGTAACTTCAAGTGCAGATTTAACAGCATCTACAAGCTGTTCAGGAGTAAATGGTTTTTCAATGTAATCCACAGCCCCAAGTTTCATAGCCTGAACAGCGGATTGTACGGTTGCATATCCAGTGATTATCATTACTGGCAGGTAAGGTTTTGCCCTCTTTATATCTCTTAAAACTCTCATTCCTCCTATTTCTGGCATTCTTATATCCACCAGAACAATGTCATAATCCTTACTGATGGCAAGGTCTAATCCCTTTTTACTGCTCAAAGAACCCTCAACATCAAAGTTTTCCCCTGAAAGTACTTTTTTCACACTATCCAGCACAATCTTCTCATCATCAATAACCAGAACCTTTTTCTTATTCATTTCTTTTGCTCCTTTTTTAAAACTTTTTGTACACAACCCAGCAGTTCATCTGGAGTAAAAGGTTTAGGGATAAAAAACCTTGAGCCTTTTTCTTTTAGAATTTTAATTGTCTCAGGAGTAGGGTAACCAGTCATAACCAGAATAGGCAATTCTGGCCATATATCAAGAGGCCACTTTTCCCTTATTTTTTCCAGAAGATAAACACCATCCTTTCGGGGCATCTTTACATCCATGATCATCATATCAAAGTATTGACTTTCAAGAGCATCAATAGCCTCTTCAGCATTGGATACAAGTTTTACACCATACCCCTCAGCCTCTAGTATTCTCTGACAGCTTTCAAGAATAATTCTATCGTCATCTACCACCAGTATCTTTGTTTTACGCTTCAACCTTTTCCTCCAGAGGAAGCCATATGGTGAAGGTGCTTCCCTTTCCCACCTCACTCTGTACCCGTATGGTACCTCCATGCCTTTCCACAATCCCGTAGCTGACAGCAAGTCCCAGTCCTGTTCCCTGACCCACTTCTTTCGTGGTAAAAAAAGGGTCAAACAGTTTATCCAGATTTTCCTGAGGTATACCACATCCTGTATCTGTAATACTTAACTCTATTCCTTTTCTTTCAGTTTTTCTTGAAGAAAGGCTCAAACCTGTTTTGATAGTAATTTTTCCTCCCGATTGTGTAGCGTCAAAAGCATTCATGATAATATTAAGAAGAACACTCTGAAGTTGATTTTTATCACCATTAATCATGGGTAGCTGTTTACCAGGTGTATACTCCAGCTCCAGACCTTTTACAAGGGCCTGATTTTCTACAAGAGCAATGGTTGATTTTATCAGTTCATCTATATCAATGGGTTCTTCCTGAAGTACAGTCTGGCGAGAAAAGTCAAGCAATCCTTTAACTATTTTTCTTACCCTTTCTGTTTCTCTAGCTATGGTCTGAAGATCTTTTTTAATCTCTTCATCCAGATCTTTTTTTCTCAGGAGCATGTGGGTAAAGGTGAGTACCCCTGTAAGTGGATTATTAATTTCGTGGGCAACTCCTGCTGCCAGCCTCCCCACACTGGCCTGTTTTTCTGATTGAAGCAGTTTTATTTCACTTTCTGCCCTCTGCTTTATATCCCTCTCTTTAAGGGAATTCAGCATTTCTGAAAAGGTGTTTTGTAATAGACCAATCTCACTTTTTGAAACCGGCCCAATGTCCGGGTTGAGATTTCCTCTGGCAACCTCTTTGCTTGCCTGTATAAGTTTTCGTACAGGATCTGCAATTCTGTGGGCAAGGAAAAATCCAATTCCCACCGCTACCCCCATTCCAGCAATAGTAATGAGAATATAAACAGAAAGCATATGGCGTCTCATATCCACATATTTATCTTCCAATACTCCGGTATATAATATTCCTACTCTCTTGCCAAAAATATCTTTAATAGGTTCATAAGCAGTTATGTACCAGTCACTTACCACAAAGGCTCTACCTGTCCATCTCTTTCCCTCCATAAGCACTCTGTCTCTGACCTCTTTTGATACCCTGGTGCCTATGGCCCTCTCTCCTTCGGAAGTCAGTACATTTGTGGATATCCTTAAATCTTTAAGAAAAATTGTGGCCGTTCCAATACTTCTTCCCCCGTATGTCTCCCCCTGAAACACTGTTTCACGAACAGTATCTACAATTTCTGTGCTTCTGTTCAGAAGAACTCCTCCGTAAATAATTCCAATCATATTTCCTGAATCATAAATCGGTATACCAGAACAGAGAGCCATTCCGGAGGTTTCAACTTCTTCTTTACTTGGTGCAGCTCTGGGGGTAGGGATTAGCTCTATTATGGCCTGTTCAGCCAGGTGAGGGTTTTCCCTTACCAAATACTCTCTTTCCAGTATTACCGTTCCATATACTGGTTTTTTATTCTTTAGCACATACTGCACTGCAGGATTGATGCTCTCTTCTTCCTTTTCTGGAATTTGGTTGGGACCAATCCTGCACAGGGTATTTCCATCTGGGGTAACCACTCCAGCAAAATCAAGTTCTGTAGTTAAGGATACTTCCTGCAGTTTTTTAGTTATCTCTTTAACTCTGCGATTTTTTAAATTTGTTTTTAGATTTTCATCTAGAGAGATTATGGTAAGTGCAGTATGGATGGTTCGGGATTTGGAAATGTATATTTCACGGGCTGCATTGAGGTCAAAACTTATCCTGGCTCTGGCTTCATTTAATACAGAATTATAAAGGAGCTGGCTTCCCACAACTAGTGATACTATTCCTACTAGAAGGGATACTCCCGCAAAGCTTAATATAAGCTTGGATCGAGTTGTATAGAACAATTCCTAATCCTGTATAAATACTCCAGTGCTTACTTTACTCTTTGTTACCGCCTGGTTTATAGTTAAATTAAATATTTCGAGTTCTATTTTTATTTAAGCTTTTCATTTATTATATAATATCAGATATAATTATTGTCAATAATTTAACAATAATGCCTCTCTAAAAACTAACAGCTTTTAGTGAACCATAATTTTGATATATTTTTGAAAAATATATATCCGGGTACC
>CAZFGQ010000070.1:1506-14093 GCA_964518675.1 uncultured Spirochaetota bacterium | reverse complement strand
TTGGGCGGTACTGGACTTGAACCAGTGACCCCCTGCATGTCAAGCAGGTACTCTGACCAACTGAGCTAACCGCCCTCAAAACCTACTTTTCAAGATATATTATAAAAAACATTCAGAGGTTTGGTCAAGAAAAACTAAAAACAGGATGATTTACTCAGGAAGCTCAATGATTTTATCAATATGAAGTAATTTAAACATCTGCTTCAGATTACTGCTGATCCTTTTTATCACAAACTCCCCACCCTGCTTCTTAATGGTTCTGTAGAGCAAAAGCAGATTGCCGATACAGGCACTTGAAAGAACATCTACATTTCCAAGGTCAATTGAAACTTTTTTATATCCCTTTGTCAGTATACCATCAAAAAAGTCTCTCATGCAATCAGGTCCCTCAGGCTCATATTTCCCCTCGATTAGAACCTCTGCCCATTCGCCCTTCTCTATAAGCTTATATTCCATGTTGCTGAATCCCTTAAATAAATGTAATAAATATCTATAAGAGCTAAAAATCCAAAAAAAGTCAATTTTTTTATCAGTATTTTTTCTGATTCTCTTTTACTCTTTATATTATATCCCTTATTTTTCGGTCAATCCAGTAATCTGGAAAATCAGTTTAAACCCGCAAAAGCTTATTGAGTGCCTTTGCTATTCTCCTTACCCCTTCCCTTATTCTTTCAACCGGCAGGTCACCATAGGTTAATCTTATAAACCTATTGGGATAATCCTCGGGAAGAAAAGCATCACCAGTTACAAATGCTACCTTTTCATTGATCGATTCCATAAAGAGTTCTTCAGGGGTTATACCATCAGGCAATGTCACCCAGACAAATAGTCCTCCCTTTGGTTTTGTCCACCTTACACCCTCTGGCATGTACTCCTGAAGAGCTTCCAGCATCGCATTGCACTTTTCCCGATAAATATTTCTCATTTTTTCAACAAATCCGGTCATATAGCCACCCGCCAGGTAATCGTGGGCTATCACCTGGCTCAATAGAGGTGTACAGGCATCAAAAGATTGTTTCTGCAATTCTGCTTTAGCGATAAAATCCTCCTGAGCTACAATCCATCCAACCCTCATACCAGGTGATAGTACCTTCGAAAAAGAACCCAGATAAATTACATTGCTATCAATATCAATGCTCTTTATAGGAAGATAATCTTCCGCCTTCCCCTCAAAGAAAAGATCACCATATGGATCATCCTCAACTATCGGGATATTATACTTATCAGAAATCTCTTTCAGTGCTCTTCGCCTTCTAGGTGAAAGTGTAACACCTGATGGATTGTTAAAGTTGGGTATAGTATATATAAACTTCACTACTCTGCCTTCATCCTTTATACGTTTGATCATACTCTCCAATTTTTCAGGTATTAAACCCTCTTCATCCATTTCCACACCCACTACCTTAGCGTTATAACTGTAAAAACTCGCTATAGCACCGATAAAACTCGGTATTTCAACAATTACCACTTCATCCCGATTGAGTAATACCTTCGATATTATCGAAAGAGCCTGCTGGGAACCTGTAGTGATTAATATATCCTGACCATCCATCGAAATTTTCTTATTTTTCTCCATAAGTGTCCCGATTTCTTCAAGAAGGGGTGGAAACCCTTTCGTCGTTCCATATTGCAAAGCCTGGGTAGATTTTGTTTTATCCCACTTCGATATTATCTCTTTAATAATATCAAATGGAAGGTTCTGGGAGTCTGGCATGCCACCAGCCATGGATATAAGACCCTTCTGTTTTGTTAACTTAAAAAGCTCTCTTATCTTTGAACTTTTTAAAGAAAGAGCTGAATAGGAATAGAGTGCAGAAAAATCCATCTTGAGCTTCCCCTGTGTAATTTTTTAAAATAACTCTGAAAATAACCCAGTGAGATTGAATCTGAAAGAATTATATTTTTACAGAATTAGCAAACCCTTCCCTTCGATAATCACTTATGAAAAGATATCCGTTCTCACTTCTGAAAGCCCCATGAACATCTCCCGCTGGTTCATCCTTCTTTTTCAGGTTATAACCCATTTTTTCCAGTATTCTGAGTTTATCTCCATCAAATCCTTCCTCCCAGTATAAAATATCAGGGTATCCCTGGTGGTGAGCTCTGCTTTCGCTAACCGACCTCAATGCATCATTCCTGAGAAGATAAGAGAGGATTACTGTTGCAAGTGTTGTTTGAATAGCAGGACCTCCAGGAGTACCCAATGCTGCAACCACCTCCGCATCCTTACCTGTTATAATAACAGGACTCATATTTGAAGCAGGTCTCTTGTTTGGGGCAAGTAAGTTATATCTTGATCCTATTACATTAAAATAGTTTGGTTTTCCCGGTATAAAGGTGAATGCATCCATACTGCCATTCATTAAAAAACCGGTTCCTCTCACACTCCATTTCGAGCCATATCTGAGGTTAAGGGTATACGAATTAGACACCACATTTCCCCATTTGTCGATAATAGTAAAGTGGGTCGTTTCTCCTTTATTAGAGGGAACACCATTAAACCTACCGCTTGTATCTCCAATACTATGATCATTAGTATCTTCTTTCTCCGAACCTGAGAAACCATTGCCTTTCAAAAGCTTGTTACTCTTCAGTGCTTTAATTTTCGGAAGAATATTTTCAATAAACTTTTTTTCAGCCTCTTTACGGTCAAAAATCAAATTATAAATCTCACTACCAGTTATATCCACATCCCCATGATAATGCAGCCTTCTGGAAAAAGCTACTTTTGAGGCTTCTGCAATCCCTGCATAAAACTCAGGTCCGAAAACATCAATGCTGTAAAATGTGGGATTATTCAACTGGTTTATAATATCAATTATGATACTTCCACCACCTTCCGGCGGCACGCTCCATATTCTGAAGTCTTTAAACTCTGCAAATATAGGCTCAACCATCTTCAATTCATATTTCTTTAAATCATCCACAGTTACAAATCCACCATTAGAAGAGATATCCTCCTCAATTATCTCGGCAATTTTCCCAGAATAGAAATCTTCACACCCGTGTTCTGCAATTCTCTGATAGGTTTCAATAAGTTCCTTATTATAGAGCTTGTCTCCTTCCCTGAAACTTCCACCTTCTTTAACATAGTGCTTCCTGGATTCTTCACATACGGCAAGCTTCTTTGAAAGTCGATTGAGACAGTTTGCCTGATACCGTGTGATAACAGCCCCATTTTCCATTTCTTTTACAAGCTCTTTGAGTATATATGCCTGATCGAGTATACCATACTCTTTCTGAATCAGGCAGAAGCACTTAACGGTTCCGGGCACGCACACAGATGAGGGCCCAAAGGAGGTTGCTTCCTGGTCTACTTCACCATTCTTCTTAATGTAATTTTCAATTTTTACGCCTCCAGGGGCGACCTCCCTGTAGTTAATAATTTCTGGAGCAGGGCTGTCTGCACGCTTGTATAGAAGATATCCTCCCCCTCCTATGTTACCTGCCTGCGGATGATAGAAAGCGAGTGCAAAGGCTAGGGCAAAAGCTGCATCAAATGCATTTCCTCCATTACTCAATACCCGGAGACCAAACACAGTGGCCTGTTTGGACACAGAAGCAATACCATATTTTCCATAGGCTGATGATAATTCCCGGTTTGACGAGACTGAATGTTTCAACCTCAATTCGTCATAAATATAATTACTATTCATTTTGCAGAAGATATATCCTGTATTATTTTAATTGGATAAGTTATAAACTTAAGTTAATTTAAACGAAATTAAAAGGCGACTAAAAATAGTTCCTGAGTAGCCTGAATAATATAAAATAAACCAACAGTGAGAAGAAAATGGAAAGAGTGATTACTGTAACCACTGAAGATGTTGAGAAATTAATAAACGAAAAAAACTTTTTCAAGCTCAAAAACCTCCTTCAGAATTTACTTCCCCCAGACATAATGGAAATAATAGAACCCATTGATACAAGTAGAAAAGTTATTATATTCAGGCTGCTCCCAAAAGAAACTGCAGCAGAGGTTTTTTCGCTCCTCGATCATGAAGATCAGGAAGAACTTTTAAAGCAATTTGGAAGGAAAAAGGTAAAAGATATCATCGAGGAAATGGATCCGGATGACAGAACGGAGCTATTCGATGAACTTCCGGAAAACATGGTAAAAATGCTCGTCAGGCTGCTATCGCCTGATGAAAGAGACCTGGCCAATCGCCTTCTAAATTATCCGGAGGAATCAGCCGGAAGGTTGATGACTCCCGAGTTTATAGAGCTGAACAAAGATATGACAGCTGAAGAAGCAATAGATTCTATCAGAAAAATCGGTCTTGATAAGGAAACAATATACTACAGCTATGTTGTTGACAATCAAGGTCATCTAATAGGAATTGTAAGTTTGAAAGATCTCCTTCTAGCCCCACCGGAAAAGAAGGTGAAGGATATAATGACAAAAAATTTTGTTTATGTCCATACCCACGATGATCAGGAAGAAGTTGCAAGGGTACTGACAAAATATGACCTGACCGCCATACCGGTTGTTGATAGCGATAAAAAGCTCGTTGGAATAATAACCATTGACGACATTGTGGATGTTATCCATGAGGAAGCAACAGAGGATTTTCATAAAATGGCCGGTATGGAGGCTCCTGATGAGCCGTATTTCAGCACAAAATTCTTTGTGCTTGGCAGGAAAAGAGCCCTCTGGCTTGTAATTCTGCTTATTACATCTTACCTATCTTCAATCGTACTTAAACATTACTCTCCCATACTTCAGATGGTGGTTCCACTTGCATTTTTTATTCCCATGCTAACGGGAACATGCGGCAATACAGGAATGCAATCGGCAACAATAATAATACGTGGGCTTGCAACGGGTGAGATTAAATTAAAAGACTTTCTCAGGATATTCTTGAGAGAGATAATGATGGGAGCTTTTCTCGGAATAGTGCTGGGGCTATTCTCATTTATCAGAGCCCATTTTGTAGATGTTAATCCGTTTATAGGGATTTCTGTTGGTGTAGCTATCTTTGCAGGTGTCATAGCTGCAAATATCGTGGGCACAATACTTCCCATGATTCTTAAAAAGTTAAAAATAGACCCTGCTATATCAGCAGGGCCTTTCATATCCACATTGCTTGATGTAACCACTCTCCTTATTTATTTCGAAATCGCCAAACTAATCTTTCATATAAGTGTTTAGATAAGATCTATTAAATCTTCAATAACCTGTTAGAAAGTATAAAGTGTCTCCATTTTGCTTTGTGCAAATCCAAGCGATAAATACCTTACACTAACCTGACAGTATTAATTAAAATCAAAACTCAATAACCTTTTATGTATCGGTTTCAATCAACAAAATCCATCAGTTTTTTCTTTTTCATGGGATACTTCAATTTATCCAGTGCTGCATGTTCGATCTGCCTTATCCTCTCTTTGGTAAGATTATACTTTTCTCCGATTTCTTTCAGAGTTAGAGGTTTCCTCCCATTTAATCCAAAATGTCTGCTAATTACATCCCGTTCGATTGGCTTTAGCTTTTCAAGGGTCTCATTTATTATCTCCCGGAGATTTCTGTCCATCACCCTTTTCTCTGGCTCATCATATTTTGAATCGTCTATTAGATCCATAATTGTATCTGAGTTAGAATCCTCTGTAGAAAGCTTCTGATCGAGTGAGACGGGTCTGTAGATCTGTCTTAACTTCTTTAACAATTCGCTCTCGTCATCATCTGCAATCTTTGAAAGCTGGGTAGCATACTTTAATGGGAGTTTAACCGAAGTTGATTGTTCAAAAATAGCCTTCAGAATAAAGTGTCTTATCCACCACCTTGCATAAGAAATAAATTTGAATCCCTTATCAACATCAAACTTTTCAACAGCCCTTATGAGCCCCATGTTTCCTTCGTTGATCAGATCGATCAGCGGCAGGCCAAGGTTCTGGTACTTAACAGCAATACTCACAACAAATCTTAGATTTGATACTATCAATTTTTTCTTTGCTTCCTCATCTCCCTTGGCAGCTCTTCTCGCATATATCTCCTCTTCTTCCCTAGACAATACAGGGATATTTTCAATCTCTTTTAGATATATCTGCACAGCATTTTTATTCAATCCTGATTTACCCATTACTATCATCCCCTTTCCTGCCCGATTTGTCAAAAACAGGCATCAGATTAAGTTCTTTTATTTTTTGCCGCAATGTTTTGTAATCGATCTTTAAAATTTTTGCGGCTTTTACCCTGTTCCATTTCGTCTGGATCAGGGTTTTTTCTATTATGTTTCTCTCAATATCTTTCATTGCTGATCTCACGGCTTCTTTTAAACCTCCTTCACCCACGACTAAACTGAACTGCCTGTTTGCATCACTCTGGAATATTGGAAAATGTTTTACTTTGAGAATATTTTCATCGCAAACAATAAAAGCCCTTTCAATCATGTTTTCAAGCTCCCTAACATTTCCCGGGAAATCGTAGTTCATCATCCTATCAATAACCTCAGCATCAATTCCTTCAATATTCTTGTTAAGTCGGTTATTTAATTTTGAGATAATAAACTCAACGAGAAGAGGGATATCTTCCTTTCTATCCCTCAATGGAGGAATATGTATAGGCACAACATGTAACCTGTAGTAAAGGTCATCTCTAAACCTACCTTCCTGAACCATCTTTTGGATGTTTCTATTGGTGGCGGAGATGAACCTGATGTTAACACTTACCGGTTCATCACCACCAATAGGTGTAACCTCTTTATCCTGAATTACTCTGAGAAGTTTCACCTGCATGTTCATCGGCATATCTGCTATCTCATCAAGGAATACAGTTCCACCATTTGCCTTTTTAAACTTGCCCTCTCTTGTGGTAACAGCTCCTGTAAATGCCCCCCTTACGTACCCAAACAATTCGCTTTCAAGAAGCGTTTCTGGAACAGCAGAACAGTTGATTGCTATAAAAGGCATATTGGCCCTTGGACTTTTCTCATGAATTTCACGGGCCACAAGCTCCTTCCCTGTTCCGCTCTCTCCCGTAATAAGTACATTTGCAGAATCATTCATCGCAACTCGATCAATGAGCTGGTGTATCTCCTGGATTGCCTTGCTTTTGCCCACGAGTTTTCTCTCTTTTGAAATAGTTTCGAGTTCTTCTCTAAGCTTGATGTTTTGAAAATATAAATTGTAAGACTTCAGAGCCTTTTCAACATTCACCAACAATTCATCCCTGCCAAACGGCTTTGTTATATAATCGAAAGCACCGTTTTTCATAGCTTCAACCGCCGTTTCTATTGTACCGTAGGCTGTCATGATTATAATATTTGATCCAATTCCTATTTCCTTTGCTTTTTTCAGTAATCCCATTCCTCCCATACCTGGCATCTTTAAATCCACGAGAAGAACACCATAATTCTTTTTTCTCAGTTTCTTTAAAGCCTCTTCGCCTGAAAAAACAACATCCACTGAATAACCTTCATCTTCCAGAATACTTTTTATGATATTTGCCTGTGTTTCTTCATCCTCTACGACAAGTATTTCACCCTTCATTCCCGTCACCCTCTGGAAGCATGATTGTAAACTCAGTCCCCTTACCTACCTCACTCGATACAAAAATCTTCCCTCTATGCCTGGATATAATCCCATGTATAAGTGAAAGACCAAGTCCAAACCCCTGTTTCTTTGTAGTATAATACGGACTGAATATCTTTCTGATATTATCTTTTTCTATACCAATCCCTGTATCTTTAATCACGATAACCACGCCATCCTGAATTTTATCTGTGGAAATGGTGATCACACCTCCCCTTGGCATTGCTTCAATACTGTTTATTATAAGATTGCTAAAAACTTGGTTCATTCGATCCCTATCTATGTACACCGAAGGAATTGTATTACAAAGTTCAAGCTTAATACGGACATTCTGTTTAATGGCTTCGGGTTCAAGAACTGATACGGTTTCTTTTATTACACTATTGACGTTTGATTTTTTAAAATTATAGACATCAGGCTTTGTTAATCTTAAAAAGCCTTCCACTATTCTATTTATTCGTTTGAGTTCATTCTTCATATTTTCCGTTAATTTGTAGAACTCGTAGCTCTTTTTTGGATCTTCAGGATTTAAATTTTTCTGCAAATAGTCAACAATCAGACCCACTGTATTGATTGGATTTTTTATTTCATGAGCTATACCAGCAGCTAAGGTTTTTGTTATTTCAATACTCTCCGTTCTTTCTTTTTCTTCTTCAAACTCTGCAAGTCCATTTTTCATAATTCTGAATGAATCTACAATTCTCCTTAATTCGGGTGTTTTTGCTTCTTTTATTTCGACATTGTAGTTTCCTTTTGCTATTTCATTTGAAACATTTGCTATTTCGTTCAGAGGATTTAATATTTTCCGTGCAGTAATCTCTGATACAAGTAATCCAATAATAATTGAGGCAAGAAAGAAAAAAACAAATTGGGATCTTAATTCCTTAAACATTAACATCAAATTCTGGTTTGCCAGTAAATTGTTCCCAAATCTACTGGCTATTGTATAGTTACCAGGACTCATAAATCCAGAATACATACCTCCTGGGAACATCATTTTCTGCAGATACTCTACAGTTAGGAACTCCTCGTCATTTGAGTTATTGTTCCTTGCAGCTCTTCGTTCACAACTGTATGTAACAAATAAAAAACCCGCTCCATTGATTAAAACAACAACAAATATTATTATCAGTAAACGGTTTCTTATACTCATCTTTTCATCACCCTGAATAATACATGCAATTATTATACCATATTAAAATTATAATATTACTGTAAATTTAGTTATATCATTGAGATAGAGATCTTGATTTGTTATCGCTGCTGGGCTTTTCAAAAAACCGGGCCTTTTTTCCCTAATATAGGGAATTTATTCCCTATTTATTACAATATAGCCTACACTACATGGGGTATTAAAAGTTCAGCTAACTGGAAGGATTCTAGCTTTACTTCCCACAAGGCGTGCAAACTCCTCTGCATCTTTCTCTGATCCTACTACAGCACCGTAATGCATTGGAATAACTACATCCGGATTAATAAGTTTTGCAGCCTCAGCTGCTTCTTTCCAATCCATAGTGTAAGTACCACCTACTGGTAAAAAAACCACATTAGCTTTAATGTCGGACATTTCAGGTATTTTATCTGTATCTCCGGGATGATAATAGGTAACACCATCGAGGGTAAAAACATATCCATTCCACCTGCTGGATTTTGGATGAAATGTTTTATTAATGTTATATGCAGGCACAACTTCTATCTTAACTCCATCCACATCGATAATATTACCCGGCTCAACTCCCTTTACTTCGCCTCCCAAATCCCTTAGTTTGCCAACACAGTCCTTACTGCAGATGATCTTTGTATTTTCCGTAACCAGTTTTCTAATATCCTCTGGAGAGCAATGGTCAAAATGGCTATGGGTAACAAGTATTATGTCTGCCGGCTCCTCAGTTCCAATCTGATATGGATCTGTATATATAACCTTACTACCCTTAATCTTAAATGTTGCATGCCCTTTAAATTCAACATTCTCTACCATCTTATCCTCCTTACTTATCCTCCTATTTTTCCTTCCTGTCTGCCTATTTTTCTCTTACAATTCCCGGAAAAATCTTCATAATTAACGTAATCTTTTTTACCAACCTTTTTTCAATCAAATATGATTAAACAAAAACTTTCGGAACAACTGCTAATCAATGCAAATTGTTCCTGTAACAAGTTTTCTTGATTTAACTCAAATCAGACCCTTCTCAAGAGCAACTTTTTTTGCAATATTCAATAATTCTTCCAGATCAAAAGGTTTTTTAATAATTCCATATACACCTTCTTTATGGAACTTCTTTAGATCAATCGATTCCCTCCCAGTAATAAACACTATCTTTGCTTCACTATTTAATTTTTTTATCTTCTTCGCTGCTTCAAGTCCACCCATCTTCGGCATTAAATAATCCATAAAAATTATATCAAATCCCTGTTTAGATGCCAGATCAAGAGCATATTCTCCATCCTCTGCCTGTATTACCCTACATCCCTTTTCGCTGAAGAAATAATGAATCGTATTCCTTATGTACTCTTCATCATCCACAACGAGAATATCCATATCCAGAGCCTCTACATCCCCGGCAGATCTGGCACTCTCAACATAACTCACTTCATCTTTTTTTCCTATTTGCTTCAATTCTTCCGAAGGAACGCTCACAACCTCCTTTATCGTAAGTGGGAGGGTGATCGTATAATTGAGTCCTTTTCTTTTATCGTAACTAAAATCAATTTTACCCAAATGATTGTATACTATACGATTGCATATTGATAAAACACTCCTCTTTTCTATTTTACCAAGACCTTCTTCATCCTTCATTATTATAAATGGTTCAGAAAGAATCTTCTTTATCTCCTCTACCTCATCCATATCCATGGAAATATCTGAGGAACTTAAATTGAAAATGTAGCTATTATTCTCCGCATTCCCATATATACTTATCTTTCCTCCCTCTTTAATAGAACATGCAAGGTCATAAAGTATATTAAAGAGTACCTGGGTCATCTGGGAATGATCTGCACGTATATACCCACCAGCCTGGATGTTGAGGTCAACCTCAATGCCTCCCGCCTCAAGCTCATTTCTTACAAGTGATAGTGCTTCTTCTAACACTTCCTGTACATCAACTTCCTCAAATTGAGGTGCCTCAACCCTTACAAATGCTCTGAAGTTCTTTAACTCTAATTTTACCTTATTGGCTGAATCTATCACAATTTTTAACGAATCTTCTATCAGTTTATTATCGTCGGGGTTTAGCTGAGCTAGCTCAGCATATCCCTGCATTCCAGTTAAGATATTGTTTATCGAATGAACAGAATCACTTATTAATTTTTTCAAATACTCAGGATCTACAATTTCCTTTTTTTTGGATACCTCATCCACGAGAAGAGCAGTTTTAAGTGAGTAAAATAAAGTTTTCTCAAGGAGATCTGAAGGGAGAGTAGATACGATCAACCCATATATAAAATCTGGTAATTCATCAAACTCATATTTTTCTCTGATTATCAAAAAAACTGGCAGTCTGTGAACAAAATCATCACCAATGGTATCTCTAAAATTTTCGAGAAGACCTTCATTTAAAAAAACAGCCTTTAAAGACAACTCTTTAAGCCTTTCTCTTAATACTACTGGATCCGAAATTGACACCACTTCAAAACCAAAATTGTCGGCCACTTCATTAAGTTTCTGGGAAACTATCTTTCTTATTTTATTATCATTATTGAGAAAAACAATTGTTCTATTCATAAAATATTCCGGGCTTTTTAATTTACCTACTTATATTCTATTAAAACCGTATAGATAAATCAAGATTTTAAAGGATATTATAAAGGCAAGGAAATTTCGCACATCAATACATCAACCTATATCTCTTCAGAACTCAACCCCTCATCACCATTCTCATCATGGAGGTCAAATACTGCGGAAATCTCTTCATTACACGAAATGAAGTCATCAAGGGTATCCTCTAAAGACTCAACGTTTAATCCCGAATAATATATTTTTGAAAATACCGAAAGGCTTATTTCATCCTCATCTTTTACAACATTAAAATAACTTCCGTACTTATAGCATATATTCATTATTTCCTCAATGTTCTTTCTCAGAAGCTCTTCATCTCTTATGTCAAAACTATAGCTGTATCCCAATTCCAGAAAATTGTTGTCCTTTTCAATGAACAGGTATCCATAAAAGTGGTTATCCCTGCTGAATGAAGCCTCATAAATCTCCTCATCAGATTCCACATCGTAAACCTTAAATCCTAGCTCACCAAAAATGGCTTCAACTCGATTAACAAGATCTTTCATTTTCTTACACTTTTGTAAAAAATTTAATATTCTTCTTCAGACTCGATTAGTTTTTTTAATTTTTTTATGACACTCTCCTCTTCCATGGTATGAATACCATAAGAGCTGTCGCTCCATGTAAGGAGAATTCTTGCCTCATTCATTGATATGTCAATCTTCCCTTCCCTGGCAGCTTTTTCAAGCTTTTCTAAAAGTATTCCCTCTTCTGGAACAATCAGGTCACTATCGCCCCAATGCCCACCGTGAATACTACTTTCTGCCCATGCTTTAATTACATCTACCTCGTTTTTAGAAAGCCTAAGAATCATTTTAAAAATCCATTCAGGTGAAAAAAAACTACTCAGCCTATCTGCAATGGTCAAGAATAATTAAATGAAATTTCAGACATTCATCATTCAATTTAACGAATAAATAACCCTGGCCAGGTATTGGCCAGGTAATGGATATCCATTTCTATTTAGCTTGACACGAGATATATATTTTTCTATCTTTCAAACACATGAAACAGAGTATGGTAGAGGAGCGGGGTAAAATGGCTAGAGAATGTGCAGTATGTGGCAAAAAGACCGTTGCAGGGAGATCTTATGCAACAAGAGGACTTGCTAAAAGAAAAAAAGGTGCTGGTATCAAAATAACGGGAATTTCAAAGAGAAAATTCGTGCCAAACCTAATCAAGAAAAGAATTCTGTTAAATGGAAAAGTGGTTACTGCCAAAGTCTGCGCTTCATGTCTCAAAAGTGGGAAAGTAAAGCTTGTATATTAAAAGCTTGTATATT
>CAZFGQ010000070.1:0-1406 GCA_964518675.1 uncultured Spirochaetota bacterium | reverse complement strand
AAAGCTTGTATATTAAAAGCTTGTATATTGAAGGAAAGCATTCCTCTTATTCTTAATACTTAAGATGGCTTACTGTTGTTTCTGTTAAGATTTCACTTTCTTGAGACCTCACTCTTTTAATATCTCAACTTAAAAAATATTTTTTTTCTCGTCAGGAAAGTACATAACCACCTTCAAAGAAAATTTTAAAAAAATATCTTTCACTTATAATCAATAATAATAATTACCCTTCCCTGTTTCAGATTCTCTTTTGTCCCTTCGTACTGTAACAGGATTGAAGCATCTCTGTTAGAAATCGTTATATCAGTCTCCATCAATTTTTCATTTTTTAAAGCAACTACACGCATGGGATTGTCGCCAACCCTATCTCTAAGATCATGATAATAAGGATCATCTGTATACCCTACTTCACCCCACTTTTTAAAATATTCAGGATAAATAAAATCAACAAAGTAAACAAGGTTGTGTTCTTCATCAAAAATTTTTGGTGCAATTGCCGGTTTCCTGTTGAGTCCACGGGCATCGATAACCAAACCGGTAAAATCAGTTGAAAACTCCGTAACGGGATAAACAGGAAATCTCCCTATATCCATGCCAGCTTTATATATGATTGGAACAAATCCATTCTCTCCGAAAAATGGAAACTCCACTTCTACTTTAACAGAATTATCCGTATAGGAAGGTTGAAGTAAAATTTTTTCTTTTATATAATTGAAAAGTTTTTCATTTAACGTTAGATCCTCCAAAAGCAGGTCTCTTCCATAGTTCCATGCATCAAACCTTATATTGCTTACAGCTTTTATAAATCCCTTAAATACCTCATCCTCCAGCTTCAAGGCTGCATTCAGTTGCCAGTCAAAAATATTACCATATTTTCCCGGCTTAACCTCTTTTTCGGCATTTATACTGATAAGAGAATGGTAATAGTCAATCCTGAACTCAAGAACATCAGGATTTCCAATTGCGGGAACAATAATCATAATCAAAAAGAGGATAAGTGTGAAAAATCTCAAGAGACCCATTTCTTATAATAATACCTCTTTTTAAATTTCCCCGACTGTAAAAAAAATGCAAGCTCACTTTTGATATCGGGATAAACCACAATATTGTTAAGCTCTGACATAGAAATAAATCCAAAGTTCACAATCCTGGGATCATTTCCAAGTCTAATTCTATCAGGATGGGGTAATTGACAATAAAATGAAACCTGAAGAAAATGCCTACTCTCATAAATGCTTTCCACAACAAAAGCAATATCCCCAACTATTACGTCAACCATGAGTTCTTCCCGCATTTCTCTTTTTATCGCTATCTCACAGCTTTCCCCAACCTCAAGTCCTCCACCGGGTAGAAGCCAGTAAGACATGTCTTGCTTTTTATGGTTTACCATCAGAATTTTTCCTTTA
>CAZFGQ010000069.1:0-14130 GCA_964518675.1 uncultured Spirochaetota bacterium | reverse complement strand
TACCTGTTATTAAGCTCAAGGATAAGTTCTACCTCACCCCTGCTCATTTTTGTAACCCTGCATATCTCCGGTATGGTCCACTTCTGATCGAAAAGTGTTAGAACTGTTTTTATCTTACTTTCAGATTCCCTGGAAAGAGTCCGGGGTTTTCCCTCTTTCTTACCGGTTTGTGCTTCACCGAAACCTGTGCGTTGTTCAAGCTCCTTTGATAGCTTTTCCGCATCCGAAATAAGATTTACAAGACGGGATTCAGTCCGGGCAAGCCATTCTCTGGCATTTTGAAGCTGCTTACTCCTGGCCTCAATGTCCTGCACAAGAGCATCCATCTCCTGAAACTTTTTCAAAACCTCTTCTATCCTGGATTCTTTACCCTCCAGGAGTCTTGTTCTTTCCTCAACTGTACCTATTCTATTCTTCAGATCTGCTTCAATGGACTTTATTTCTTCGAAGCTCTCGATAAGTAGCTTTGTCCTCTTTTCCACATTCTCAACCAGCTCTTTTGTTTTGGCTATTGCTTCTACCGACACAGAGATATCTTCTTCTTTCTCGGAAAGCTTCTGGGCTTTCTCAGATAGTTCTTTAAATCTTTCCTGGATTTCCTTGATTTCATCTTCTATCCTGTTCAAAAGTTCCCGCTCATCTTCAATAAACTTAATTTTCTCCTCAACCATCGATATGAGCCCAATGGCTTTTTCAGCATTTTTCGCTATATCATTTACAGTACGCTTCTCACCCTTTAACTGCCTGATTCTGGCCGAAATATCTCCCTCATCTCTCTTAAGTTTCTCTACCATTTTATTGAGGCTCTGCAGATCCTGCTTATCCTCTTTGAGTTGTGAGAGCATCTCGCTGAATCTTTCTATGTCCTGCTGAACTTTTTCCCTGAATCTCTCTGCTTTTCTTATAATCGACGTTTCTTTCTCGAAACTGGCAATCCGATCCTCAATGGACTTCATCCTTGAATTAATTCTCTTCTCAGCTATCTCAAGCTCATCTCTGAAATCAGTAAGTAGGGAGATAACATCCTGCCTGTGCCTTTCAATTTCAGCAACCGAAGAATCACTGAGTGACTTTATCAGTTCAAATAATTCTTTTTCTCTCTGAGTCAGAACCTCTTTCTGCCTTGCTATCTCTTCTTTACCCCTTTCAATTACCGCCTTTGACTCTTCCTCTATCTCTGAAATAACCCTATCTTTCGCTCTCGAAACCTCCTCTCTGAGTTTTTCTATTTCATCAGAAATCTCAGCGAATCTCTCTTTTACCTTACCTTCAAGCTCTTCCCCCGTCTTAAGATAGCTCGTTTCTATCTCTTCCACGTACTTTTTGGCCTGATCAATGGCTTCCTCCACACTGGATTTAACCCTATCACCAACTTCTTTTAATTCGCTATTGATCTGGGATATCCTTGCCTCAAGGGCTCTTATATCCTCGGAATGTCTTGCCAGTGTTTTATCCCTCTCATCAGCAAAAAGTTGCTTCAGAGTTTCTATTTCTCTTAAAAGTTCATCCCTCGCACCAATTTTTAACTCTTCAAGTTCTTCCTCAATAGTGCGTCTGAAAGTGTCCAGATTTTTATTCGATTCTTCAATTGTTTTACTGTTCGATTCTATCAGTTCCCTTATTTTCTCTTCTTCTCTCTCAAGTTGTATGGAAGCCCGGGATATTATTTCTTCTATTTTTCTATTTATGCTCTCTTTCTCTTTCTCAAAAACAACATCCATCTCTCTTCTGAGGTCCTCTATTTTATCAATAATTTCGGGTTTATAATCCGAAAAAACCTGCTCTATTCTCTCTTCTATTAGCTTCTGGCCGGATCTTGTTATGTCCTCAAGATCCCCGACCCTGCCCTCGAGTGTAGAGACTATCAGGCTATACTTCTTGATTTTATTTATGAACATATTAGCCACTTCCTTGGATGCATCACCTACCCTGTTTTCGATTTCATTTTTTATTCCATCGAGGAATTCATTCATCTCTTTGATTCTTGAATTGATCTCGATAAGAACCTCTTTACGCCTTCCCTCAACCTCGTTCTTAAACTCTCCTATTAGATTGACAATTGATTTTTCTCTTTCCTCAACCTCACGCCTTATCTTCTCATTTAGCTTCTGGTAGTGATCATTGTAGTATTCAAACTTTTTATTTATCTCAGCTATAAGGGGCTTGAGTCTCAAAAGGTTTTTACTCGCTTCCTCATTTATCTCAGAAATATACCTGTTCTTCAAAGCTTCAAACTCACTCTCATTTGCCCTGGCTTTCAGCGAAAGTACTTCTTCATATTTCTCAGTGGTGGATTGAAGCTCGTTCAGCATGCTGTTGACCCTTCCCTCAAGCTTGGCCACATAGGAAGAAAGGTCTTTTGCCCTGTCCTCTATCTCTTTAAAGATCTCCTGTTTGAGGATCTCCCTCGATTCCTCAAGAGAACCCAGATATTTCCTGAACTCTTCCTCGGCTTTCTTAGAGAAACGTTCAAATGCCTCCTTCTCAAGCCTCTGAATCTTTCCGTTGAGATCAATAACAGTAGCGTTCAGCTCCTCAACCCTGTTTTCAATTGAAACCATAACCTCACTTTCAAGTAGATTCACTCTATTTCTACATCCTCCAAGGGTATCATCGATTTCCCTTAACTTCACAGCTGCCTTATCTATAATACCTCTGGTCTCTCGCCTGAACTCTTCAATGCCTCTTTCAAAGCTTGAACGTAACAGGTCAAGATGCTGCCTGTACTCATCCACAACCGGTAAAGTTTCTTCCTTCAATCTATCGAGAATGCTGTTCCGAACATCCTCAAGCACCTCATCCGTACGCTCTTTTACCTTTCTCTCAATTTCTGGAATTAATCCGGAAGCTTTCTTGAGAAGTTTCTCATTCTCTATAATTTCAGTTCCGATCCGCTTAACCCTTCTTGAAAGCTTCTTCAAATCAGGTATATTTTTATTTATATCATTTACAAGCTCTTCCAACTCCGTTTTCGCATTCCTTGCACTATCCAGCTCTGATTTTAAACTCTCGAGCTTCCTCTTCTCCTCATCATAATCAGCTATCCTTTCCTCAAGCTCTTTAATCCCAGCCTCTATTCGCGAAATCACCCGGGAGGCATTCTCTGCACTTTTCTCCATCTCACGTAACAGTGATTTTATTTCTTCCCGTTTCCCTTTAAGATAGTTTTCAAAATCAGCCGAGAGTTTTTCGGAATACTTTTTAAACTTATTGAAGTTGATTGTTCTTTTGTCTATCCTTCTGAAAAAGAGGATCAACAAGAGGGAGACAAAGATCGTTATGAAAGGCCAGATGCCCATGTTCCCCTCCACAGTATATTATACATTACAAATACTCTATACAAGAGCATTGTAATTGTCAATTTATTTTTATTTAATTGAAAATGCGGATATGATTTACTCACATATCTCTTTATGCAGGTCTTTACTGCCCTCCAATGAGGATAAAGCCTTTTTTCACATAGAGGAAATAATTAAAAGCGATATAAATCCCATATATTAATAGCAAAAATATGCCATTTAGACGGGTTAATCTGTATTTAACTCTCATACTTATAAGCATTACTCCAACAACCAGAAACATAAACCCAAAAGAAGTAACAACAGTTATTAAATCAATATTTATGGGTTTTATTAAGGATGACACCCCTATTATCCAGAGAATATTAAGAATATCAGCCCCCACAATGTCTCCAATAGCAATTTCCCCATGTCTCTTTCTTGCAGAAACAATACAGGTGCTAATCTCCGGAAGAGATGTTCCGATTGCTACCACAGTTAACCCTATAATCGCCTCTGAAAGCCCGAGATAGGAAGCAAGAAAAACAGAGGTTCTGACAACAAGTCGGCTTGAAAACAAAACTCCACCAAGAGCTATAAAGAAGATTATAAATATTTTTTTTATTGATTTTACTTCTGATCTCATGATTTCAATATCAATTCCGATTAGCCCAAGCCTCCTCTTTTTCTCGGCTCTATAAACCATCCCGAGGTAACCAAACAGCAACACTATAAGAATTGCTCCTTCGATTCTTGAAAATCGCCCATTAAGAGCAAGTAAAAATGCAACAGAATCAATGCCCACAAGAAAGAGTCCAGCCATTTTAAGAATTCGCCTATCTACAAGAATCGGAACACTGGAAATAATACCGGCAAGTGCGAGAGCAACACCATCATCAACAATTACCGAACCAATTGCATTGCCAAATGCTATCTCTGGATGACCTCTGAATGACGCTATAGCAGAAACTGCAATCTCAGGAGCGGTTGTTCCAAATCCAACAATTATTATTCCCACCAGCATCTTGGGAAGGTTGTAGTATTTCGATATTCCAACTGCAGATTCAACAAAAAAATCGGCCGATTTGAACAATATGTAAAAAGAAATGCCAAGTACAACCAGATTGAACCAGAGTAATTCAAAAAGAGTCTCAATAAACTCCAATATTCCTCTCCACATGAAAAGATGAGGTTAAAAATTAACCTTTCCCCTTTCTCCAGGCAACACCTATATAAAATCTGCCTGTTATTCATGGAGTTTTTGATAATGGAGCTTTTAATAAAAACAGCTAAAGCAGGTTCTTATAAAATCCATCCGGAGTTAACTCGGGGAATAAATCATGCTTCTCATCGATGTTGTATAGATACATTCTTATATCCAGACATAGATGGCACCTGGAAAGGTAACCACCTTCCTTTTCTGTATACCCGTATTCTTTTGCAAACTTTAATAAACCCTCGATATTTTCATTCACAAGGAATCCAAGGATTTTGTATCTCTCAATATCTATTCCCCTCTCAATAAGCAAAGGAAGTTCAAACACGCTCCCCAGACTGAGGCCTCCGCAAAATCCAGGTACAATATTAGAATACAGGTCATAGTGGTTGTGCCATGAACGTAAAAAACTGGGTATGCATGGTGTAGAATAGAGGCTTTCCGGCCTATACTTAATAAAAAGACCAAGTTCCTCCATCTTTACAGCGGCTCTGCCCATGATAAAGAACTCTGTTCTATCCATGAAATCCCTGGCCCCTCTGATCCGGAGAAAATCCTCGAAGCTCATTTTCCCCTTTATTCCAAGTGCTTTGAACAACCTGTAGTATTCAAACTGATAAACCACCACATTCCTTCCAAAAACCCTCAGAGCAGCTTCTATTGCCATCTCCGTTCTCTCAAAAGGAACATACTCAAGGAAAAATGGATTAACCGAGATGAGTATCCCTTTCATCCCCGCCATTTTGAGCTCAGAAAGCATTTGAAAAGCCGTCTCATCATCTTTAGCCCAGAAACAGTTTGTTTCAACAAAAAGGGAAGGAATCCCATATGCGGAAGCTTTCTCGGTTGCATATAATAAAAGTTCATAATTGAGAAAGGGCTCACCACCGGTAAAATGTAACCCCTCATTAACACCTATGGAATTGCTACCGGTGTATGCAGGTCTTATGTACCCTGATAACAATCTCAGCATCTCATTGAGAGTATCCCTATCAATCCACTCGTTCCTCCATTTCGGCGAACATGCATACATACAGTGTCTGCAGGAAGCATTGCATTTATAAGAAAGTATAAGGCCCCCGGAAACAGGGGCCGGTATCCTGACAAACATAAATACAACACCAATTATCCACTATTTCTTGCCATAATCAAGAGTGGCCAGATGTTTGTATACCCTGAGCCTGTTCTTTATATCTTCTCTTACCAGGTTCAGGTATTTTTCTGCAGCTTCAGGATTGGATCTCTTCAGAGCTCTAAACCTTATCTCACTGTACATGTATTCCTCTACATCTATTTTTGGATCCTTGCTATCAATTATAAGCGGGTTCTTCCCCTCCTTTGCAAGCTGGGGGTTATATCTGTATAGGATCCATGCTCCCGATTCAACCGCTTTTTTCTGCTGTTCAAATCCCCAGGACATGTCTATTCCATGGGCTATGCAGTGGGAGTAAGCAATTATAACAGAGGGACCATCGTATGCATCAGCTTCATTAAATGCCCTTACCGTTTGCATCATATTGGCTCCCATAGCGACCCTTGCCACATAGACATTCCCATAACTCATGGCCATCATCCCAAGGTCTTTCTTTGGAGTTGGTTTCCCTCCCTCGGCAAATCTTGCGATAGCCCCCATAGGAGTCGCTTTTGACATCTGACCACCTGTATTGGAGTAAACCTCCGTGTCAAGAACAAGCGCATTTATATCCTTACCCGAAGCGAGAACATGATCAAGTCCGCCATAGCCAATATCATACGCCCAGCCATCACCACCAAAAATCCAGATCGAACGTTTAATAAGGTAATCCGCAAGGCTGTACAGGAGCTTAGCATCCCTGTCATTGAGTTTTTCGAGCTGTTTCTTCAACTCTGAAACCCTTTTCCTCTGCTCTTCGATTGCCTCAGGCGTCGTTTGAACAGCATCGCGGAGTGCAATCATAAGATCTTTATCAAGACCCTTTTTCTCCTCTTTAATGAATCTATCAAGCATCTCCCTTGCATGCTCTGACATCTTATCTGATGTAAGTCTCATTCCAAAACCAAACTCAGCTGCATCCTCAAAAAGTGAGTTTGACCATGAGGGACCTCTTCCATCCTTTCTTGTGGTATAGGGTGTTGTGGGAAGATTACCTCCATATATCGATGAACACCCGGTAGCATTTGCGATAATTGCCCGATCTCCAAATAGCTGGGAGACCAACTTTACATAGGGAGTCTCACCGCAACCTGCACATGCTCCCGAAAACTCAAAGGTGGGTGGAAGAAGCTGGGAGCCAAGAAGCGTGGTTCTTGGCATAATTGTTGGATCTGTATCGGGTATGCTGAGAAAGAAATCCCAATTTCTTGCCTCTTTTTCCCTCAGTGGAATCTGAGGTTTCATCATAAGAGCCTTCTCTCCAGTTTTCTGACCATTTACCTTTTTTACTCCCGGACAGATATTAGCACACTCACCACAGCCAGTACAATCCTCAGGGGCTACCTGCACAGTGAACCTCATCCCCGCAAATTTTTTGGACTTTGCATCCACAGACTTAAAACCTTCAGGGGCTTTCTCAAGATATTTTGGATCATAAAATTTTACCCTTATCGTTGCATGCGGACATATAAATGAACACTGTGCACACTGGATACATAAATCCGGGTTCCAGACAGGTATCTTTTCTGCTATGTTCCGTTTTTCATACTTCGTTGTACCCGTAGGAAAAGTCCCATCATCCGGGAGCTTCGAAACGGGTATCTTATCTCCCCTTCCCGCTATTATCTCTCCAATAACCTCTTTTACAAACTTGGGTGCATCCTCAGGAACTGGAGGTTTCATATGGAACTTGCTTGTCACCTTCTTCGGGTAATTAACCTCCTCTATACTCTCAAGTGCTTTCTCAACCGCCCTGAGATTCATATTAACTATCTCCTCACCCTTGCTCCCGTATGTTTTTACAATCGACTCCTTTATCAACTTCACCGCCTCATCTTTGGGGAGAATACCCGATATGACAAAGAAGGCAGTTTGCATTACGGTATTTATCCTTGCTCCCAGACCAAGCTCTTCTGCAATTTTTACCGCATTAATTACATAGAACCTTGCATTTTTCTTGATAATCTGTTCCTGAACCTCAGCCGGTATATTATCCCATACCTCACTGGCACTATACGGAGAGTTGAGAAGAAAAACACCGCCCTCTTCGAGCTTATCAAGCATGTAGAACCTTTCAAGAAAACTGAACTTATGACATGCCAGAAAACTTGCCCTGGAGATGAGGTATGTACTTTTAATCCTCTCAGGACCAAATCGGAGATGAGAAACAGTTACTGCACCAGCTTTCCTTGAGTCGTACACAAAATAACCCTGGGCAAAATTATCCGTAGCTTCTCCAATAATCTTTATTGAGTTTTTATTTGCACCCACAGTCCCATCAGAACCAAGCCCGTAAAACAGAGCCCTGTGCACACCTTTCGGCTCAGTTGTGAAGTTTTCATCCCATTCAAGACTCGTATTAGTTACATCGTCAATTATACCTACTGTAAAATGGTTTTTCGGCATTTTCTTTTTGAGATTATCCAGTACTGCTTTCGCCATTCCAGGGTTAAACTCTGCAGAACCAAGACCATACCTCCCACCAACTATCACAGGATATGAATCAAAAGGTGCGTAACCTTCACTCATAGCCTCACCTATTGCCGTTCGCACATCCTCATAAAGGGGTTCTCCTATTGCACCTGGCTCCTTCGTCCTGTCAAGCACAGCTATCGCTTTAACCGTTTTCGGTAGAGCCTCGACAAAATCACGATTGCTAAATGGTCTGTACAGTCTGACCTTTATAACTCCAACCTTCTCTCCTCTGTCTGCAAGATACTGAACCACCTCATCCATTGTTTCCGCTGCCGAGCCCATAATAATTGCCACCCTATCAGCATCCGGAGCACCCACATAGTCGAAAAGATGATACTCTCTTCCCGTTAACTTCGCAAATCTCTCCATATACTCCTTAACTATTTCAGGCACCTTTTGATAGTATTTATTTACGGTTTCTCTCGCTGCAAAAAACACATCCGGGTTCTGAGAAGTACCCCTTAATGCTGGTCGCTCTGGATTAAGCCCCCTCAATCGATGCTGGATTACATATTCCTCATCAATCATCTTACGGAAATCATCAAAACCAAGCTGCTCAATCTTCTGGATCTCATGGGATATTCTAAAACCGTCAAAAAAGTGAAGGAATGGAACCCTTGCCTTGAGTGTTGCTGCATGAGCAATACACCCGATATCCATTACTTCTTGAACCGAATTTGATGGCATTAGAGCATATCCGGTAGCTCTCGTTGCCATAACATCTGAATGATCTCCAAAAATAGAAAGCGCCTGACATGCAAGAGCTCTCGCGCTTACATGAAATACAGTGGGACAAAGCTCACCTGCTATTTTATACATATTCGGAATCATAAGAAGGAGTCCCTGTGAGGCAGTAAATGTGGTACAAAGAGCCCCGGTTGTTAATGCACCATGAACAGCGCCTGCTGCTCCGGCCTCTGATTGCATCTCTGTTACACTTGGTACTGTCCCCCATATATTTTTTCTGCCTCTGGCGCTCCATGCATCCGCAAGTTCTCCCATGGGTGAAGAAGGAGTAATTGGATAAATTGCGATAACCTCACTTAAAGCATGTGCTACATATGCAGCTGCTGTGTTACCATCCATTGGAACCATTTCTCTATTCATTTTCTACCTCTCCAGAAAGTTTTTATCAATTTTAATAATACGTTTATCTTTCATCAAGGTAATTAAATTGTTTTTCTTTTATCAATCTCTCCCTCCACTTCTCATAATGCAAAAAAAATTTGGAAAAGACAACACTAATATTTCTCAAAAACACTCATAGTATTCTTTTCTTCCATAGATAGATAGGTAAATATATGTAGAACATAACAGGACTCTGGGAAGGTTGAAAAGCATAAACTTTTGAAAGGAACGATAACACGGCAAATATTATTATAATCTCCCAATTACTTGAGGTATTTAACAAGCGTCAACCTGTTTATTCTGTTATCTATATACTCATAATGTATCTCATCCATCATTTCTCTCATAATAAAAAGACCCAAACCTCTTTCCTTTGATTCTGAAAAATGCTCATCAATATCAACAATCTCCTGTTCAATAGGATTGAAACGTTCTCCCTCATGCTCATATACCACAATAAACTTATTTCCCTCTTTTCTGCATTCAATGGTAAAACCTTTCCCCGAACTGCTACCAAGCGAATGCTCGATAATATTTGCATTCCACTCATCACATGAAATCTCAATCTTCGTAATATCCGATTCACTCGCCCCTGCTTCTTTAGCCTTCCTTGCTATGAAATCTCTCGCTTTGGAAAGGTTCATAAGATCAGCTTCAAGGTATATCTTATCCTGTTCCATACTCTACTCCGAAAAACGGCTAGGAAAGTTTTGACACTTCACCACCAGAATCTACCCTAATAATGCCCTTACAGTTTGCACATCTAAACTTTCCCGGCTTTGGTGTTTTTAATTTTTTCCCACAGTGGGGACATTGAAAAATAACTGGAAATCTACTCTCTTTACCCTCCTCCTTTCTCTCCACCTGGTCTCCCACAGGTTTTTTCTCAGCGGTGAGATTTTTTTTTGATATAACCTTATTCAACTCACGAAGCGCGTCCTCAAATGTCTCCGCTATTACAAAAAACTTTGTGAACCCAAGAAGTTGAAACACCTCATAAACCTTTTTCTGTAGTCCAAATAGAACCATCGCTCCTTTCTTTTGCTTCAGCAACTTTAAAAATGATGTAAAGGCTCCAATTCCCGTACTGCTAATATAGTTCAAGCCATTACAATTAAAGAGAATATTCCTGACCCCGGAGTTTATCATTGAAACTATATGCGACTGAAACTCTGGCGAATTGTATGTATCTAGATAGCCATTCAGTATGAGTTGCACTGTAGAGGTATCCTGACCTATCTGCATTGGAGTGATTTTCAGAGAATCTTTTATGTTTATCTCTTCCATCAGATGACAAAACCCTTTTCTATTCGAGATTAATCTTTATATGCATCTTTTAAATCGCAAAAACCATGTTTTATTAAAGAAGTTCAATAAATAACTTTTTTATCTCCTTACATCGAATAAATTATAGGTTATCTGAACATCATTTTCAAATTATTTTAATTACCCTTCATTTTTTATAACCTGATCCCGTTACATCGGGAAATCATTTCTTCACCTTCATAACGAGAAGGGTCATATCATCGTACTGTTCTGCAGACCCTGTAAATGTTAATACCTCTTTTACGATTCCAGAAGCTATTTCACCGCTATCCTTTTTACTGTAGCCAGGTACAATACTCAGGAGTCTTTCCAACCCAAACTCCTCCTCCCTCTCATTCCTTGCCTCATGTATTCCATCTGTGAATAAAACTACAATATCGCCAGCCTCCATTTTAAGTGGATCCTCTTCTTCATATTTTATATCATCCATTACTCCTATGGGAACCGAGCCTCTTTTACTCTCCAACAGTTCACATTCTTTCTCATCCCTTCTATAGATCAAAAGAGGTCCATACCCGGCATTTGTGTATCTAAACAACCTTTCCCGGACATCATATATACCAAAGAGCAGAGTTGCAAATCTGTCAGAGGATATATCAGCAGCAAGTGTATTATTCATAAGAGTCACAATCTCAGAAGTACTAGAAATACCAGTATTTATCAGAGATTTAAAAATGCTTCTAATCATCATCATCATTAACGAGGCTGGAACCCCTTTTCCAGCAACATCACTCATTATTATTCCATACTTTGAAGAACCAATTTCAACATAGTCATAATAATCACCACCGACTCCAGAAGCTGCTTTATAAAAACCACTGATACTCAACCAATCATTTTCAATCCCCTCGGAAGGTATCAAATCCTGCTGAATCCTTCTCGCTATCTCAAGCTGTTCATCAAGTTTCGCTTTCTTCTCCATTTCCCGCTGATAAAGAAGGAGTTGATCGGTCATCTTGTTAAACTCACTGGCAAGCATACCAATTTCGTCTCTAGTCATCACCTGAATTTTATACTGAAGATTCCCCGTTCCAATTATCCTGGCACCTTCTGCAAGTATCTTAAGGGGCTTTATTGTGAATGTTGCCATTACCACCGCCCCAATAAGCCCGAGAATTACAGTAACAATAGTTACGAAAATTGTCGTATAGATGCTATTCCTACGCATCTCTCCTATTGCTTCAAATATGCTATCTGTGGAATATCCAATCCTGGCTGTTCCTATTCTTTTTCCCGCAAACGTAATGGGCATTCCCAGATGATAGACCTCGGACAGAGCATCTGGATCAAAATCGGGAATAATCAAAAGTTTACTGGACTCCATCATTCTGGTCGTGATATCATCGCTGAGAGTTTTACCCTTCATCTCCAGATCGGAATGTGCTATAACCTTCCCAGAGTTATCTAGGATAATCCCATACTTTATATCTGTATTCTGCATGGTTTTTCTTATCACAGAAAGTAGAAGAAGTTCATCATTATTTAGTATACCCTCCCTTGCTATGTTGGTAATATTTTCGATTGATAGTATCGCCCTCTCTTTCATTTGAAGCGCCAGAGCACGCCTTTCCTGCTTTACAGTAATTGATGTAAGCACACTGCTGATACCAACCGTCAAAATGAGTATCAGACCAATTATCAACAAACTGAATTTAAGTCGGAGTCCAAATCCGAACTTTCTTTTCTCCTCTGGGAGGGGTTTCATTTCAAATCTCCTTTTTCTGATAAAGAATCTATAAGCCACCTCTGCAAATACAACAGAAATGGTAAAAGCAAGTGAAAACAGAAATATATAAAGCACAATATTCAAGAAAGGTTCCGCAGAAGGCTTGAAAAACGAAATAATCCACTTTATCGGCGGTTTTTGAACCTTTTTAATAACCTCTTCCACTTTCCTTTCCGGCTGAACCTTCTCTACCTTAAGTGGATACAGTTTAAAAGAAAGTGTCTTTGTTTCACTAATATTCCCCGCTCTATCAATTGATGCTATGTTGAAGTACCACGTTCCTCCATTCAGATTCGAAAACTTTACCCTGGTTCCTTTTGATTTAACAATTGGTTTTACAATTTTTCTTGGTTTTCGGGAAAGATAATAATTAAAACCAACCACATCCCCACCATGTGACTTCCATCTAAAAATAGGAGAATTACTCTCGTAGTACCCTTTTTCATCAACATCAAGTGGAACAATTTCCGGCGGTGGAGGAGGAGTAAGATCAACCTCAAATGCCAGCGTTTTAACAGGAGAAAGATTACCAGCTCCATCCACAGCCCTTATATGTAAATAAAATCTACCCTCCTTTTCAGGGATAAAACTCAAAGAATATTCGTGGGGTTTCACCCCAGGTTCTTCATGAATTTGAAAATTAATTATATCGGGAAACTCCTCAGGATTATCCGTGAAGAGATACATTATTCCATTAATACCATTTGGATCACTGGGAGGAACAAATCTTATTTTAAAACCTCTTCTACCAACGTATTTTCCAGGACCCCTAATAATTTTCACCTCAGAGACTGTAACATCAGGTCCAAGATATAATAGGCCCGATGAATCCTGGAAAATAAGACAAATTTTGTCCCTGTATTTGAAGGGAAAATATTCTATAATCTCTCCACTCTTCCCGCCAAAAGGACCATACTCAACATAGCCTGAAGGTGTCTCAACGGAAACATATATCCCTATTCCCCCGCCTCTCCGGCTTAAGTAAAAAATCTTCCTTTTCCCGTCATCTAAAACAAATGGATTTATACAGTTAGCTGGTACCCGAGCAACTTTTACCACATCTGAAAGCGGATTGAGGTCTTTATCAAAACTTCTTGAATATATAGACCATACCCCAGAACGGTCACTTTGCCAGACCAATCTAAGATTTCCCTTTTCTACAACCAACACAGGTCTGATATTATCACCATTTTCATTCTCCGTAAGTTTCTTTGGCTGGCTCCAGCTATTACCAAGATCACGGCTCAGTGAACCGTAAAGGTGAAAAACAGGAACTCCTTTTTCAATAAAAGGCCTGGAATGCCACACAACATATACAGTCCCATCCAATCCAATTACTGACGGAAAGAAACTACCTGCAAATCCCACTGCTATCTGCACCGGATCCGACCAGCTGCTTTCCATCTCTCTTGAAATTGAAACAAAGAAATCGATTCTCCTACCTTCACTTTCGGCATGGTAAAACAGAAAAAATACTTTCTCATAGATGAATATTTCAGGATGGAAAACAAACGACTTCCCGCTGTTATATATATATACATCCTTCCACGTTTTTCCATTATCCTGGCTTTTCTTCAGTATTATCTCACCATTGTACAGGGTATACGCTATATATACCGTTGTTTCATAATAAAAAACATCATACTCAGGAACAAAACCAGCAGGTCCCTTAATCTCACCTGAAACAGAAATCGCTTTGTCGAACTGATAGAAATCGATCAGTTCTCGACAGAAAATCTCTGAAGATCTTCCACTATTCTCCACGTAAAAAATAAGGGGATCGTTTTCTGTAATAAGTACCCTGGGCTGTTGATAATTAATCCGGGGAGATGATGCCTCAATGGGTTTT